>DASYEY010000257.1:0-12297 GCA_036498725.1 Verrucomicrobiia bacterium
GGTTTCCCGCAGCAACACATAGGCGGTATGTGGCACCGGTGTACGGGCGATGTCCTCCGGCGTGGTGTTTTTATCTGCCACGCCGGGAACGAGATCGATGCCTGTCTGCTGAAAAAGTCGTTTCACGAACGCGGAACAATAAACCGAACGTTCCCGGGCGAGTATATTTTCCTGCGCCCGCAACTCCGTTTTTTTCAAGGCGATGAGCGTGCCAACCAGTTCACGCAGCGAGTAACGTTCGCGATTGGCTAATAATTCCAAGCCTTCGGCCAGTAATCCGGCGACCTGGGTTTCATTCAAACCAAAATCAAGAATGGCGAAAGCAGGAAACATTTCGTCATCGAAATATTTTTCCGCCCGATTTTCCTGCGCCCCGAGCTGGATATTCTTGCGCAGGATCTGAATATCTGACTCCAGCACCCAATGCTGGCGATCAAGCCGCCGGCCCTCGAATAAAAAGGCGTGCGACCAATCACTCCAGCGGCGTTCTTCATGCAGATGTCGTTGCGCGCGGCGGATCGCGATATCCACTTTGGTGATGCCGCCACACAAACCCACGCAGCCCGGTTGCGCATAGCGTTCGATAAACTCACGGTTCGACAGCCCGCTGACGGTGACGACTTGATTTTCCATGACAGGAAAATGAAGGAGCCCGACGTTTGAAGCAAGCCGCGCATGGTCCGGTTATGCTTTCCAAAGGTGGCTTTGGCTGGTCGCGGTACCTTTACGCCATTTCAAACTTCATTCCCATGTCAAAAAATGTTTTCATGGCACATGGTTCCGTGCGTGATTTTTGAAGATGAGCATCTGCTGGTGGTCAACAAGCCCGCCGGTTGGAATACGCATGCCCCCGCTCCTTACGCAGGCGAAGGTCTTTACGAATGGCTGAAGCATCGTGAACCGCGCTGGTCATCGCTCGCCATCATTCACCGACTTGACAAGGAAACCAGTGGCGTGCTCGTATTCGGAAAAACACCCCTGGCCAATCGTTCCTTGACGGAACAGTTCACCCAGCATCACGTTCACAAGACCTATCACCTGCTCACCGACCATGTCGTGCCGTCGAAAGAATTTACAGTGAAAACAACTCTGGTTCGCGTGGGAGAAAATTATGCGAGCCGACCGGGTGGAGAATTAGCGGAAACCCGATTCACCCCGATCACCGATGCGAAGTTCGGGAATGGAAAATTAAAAATGGTGAGGGTGGAACCATTGACCGGCCGCACACATCAAATCCGCGTTCACGCAGCCGAAAGCGGCTTCCCCATCCTCGGCGATGCGCTTTACGGTGGCACTCCTTCGTCACGGGTTTTTTTGCATGCCGGAAAGATTGAATTCAAACATCCAGCCACGAATGCGCTGGTACAGTTTTTCGCCCCGGTTCCGTTTGATCAGGAACCACGCCGCATGCTTCGTACCGCCATCGTTGAGCCAGATTTGACGAATGCTTTTCGGGTGATTCAAGGCGCAAGTGATGGCCGGCCGGGCTGGTTTGTCGAAAAACTTGGCGACTTTCTGCTCTCGCAATCGGAATCGCCGCTGGACGCCAGACAAAACGAGGAGTTGATCCATCTAGCCAAGGCTTTTTCCGCGCACGGGGCATATCACAAAATCCTTTCCCGGCAGGTCCGGCGCGCCAGCACGGCGGAAGCATCGCCGCAATTGGTCTGGGGCGAACCAGCGCCGGAGCGTTTTGAGATCCGGGAAAATGGCCTCCGTTATGAAATGAGCTTCAACGAAGGTTACTCCGTCGGCCTGTTCCTCGATCAACGCGACAATCGCCGACGTCTGCTGACACACCATATCGCCGCTGATTTTTCCCTGCCCGAGATTCAAGAGCCGAAATCGGAAACCCTCAATTGCTTTGCTTATACCTGTGGTTTTTCCGTTGCGGCAGCCAAAGCGGGCGGACGGGTGACGAGCCTTGATCTCTCAAAAAAATATCTCGAATGGGGCAAGCGGAATTTCGCACTGAATGGACTCGATCCGGCAGCTCACGATTTTATTTACGGCGACGCGTTCGACTGGCTGCGACGGCTGGCCAAGAAAGGCCGGGCGTTTGACTTAATCATCCTTGATCCTCCGACGTTCTCGCAATCGAAGGAGCATGGCACCTTCCGCGCCAACAAGGATTATGGCCAACTCGTCACCGCCGCCCTGCCCGTCCTCAAACCGGGTGGCGTCTTGCTGGCCTCGACCAATACCGCCGATTGGCCGCCGGAAGAATTTCTGGCCGATGTGGAAATGGCAGTTCAGGCTGGAAAACGAAAAATCCGGCAACGTCATTACGTTCCGCAGCCACCTGATTTCCCGGTTAGCCGCAATGAGCCAGCATATCTGAAAACCGTATGGGTAAAGGTGACTTAAACGGCGTCTGAACTGCCTGAAAATCTTGGCGCTCGCTGGTGCAACAAAGCTGTAACCAACCAATTTGACTGGCGTCTAGTTGCATAACCGCACGATAAAATTGCGACAATAATTATGAAAAAAATCTTCCTGATACTGGCAGCGAGCGTTTTGGTTTTCGGTTTAACCGCCTCAACCGTACAAGCGGGACAAGGCAAGCACGGGAAACATCATAAGCATCATCCCGGTCACCATCACGGTAAGCACCATCACAAAAAAGGCTGAGCCAAGCCCGTTTTCTATTGCCGGACCAATGTTAATTGGTCCGGTTTTTTATTTACCAAACCGCAGCTCAATTCTCTCCCGTTGGCACCGGCAAGCTGGTTTTGGGTGAAATCGGCCGGCCAAAATTCGGCGACCCATCGGCATTCCAAGTGAAGCGTTGAATGCGGATATCACGCTGTGGGACGCCTTTGGCAATATGGGCATGATAGATAATCCAATCTTCCTTGCCGTCCGGTGATTTCACAAACGCACAATGGCCCGGACCAAACACTTCATCCGTACGCGCGAAAACTGGCTTCGACTTCTTGACCCAGGATTTCGGATTCAACACATCCCCACCAGTCCAGGTTAATTGACCCAGGCAATAATTATCGTTCCAAAATCCGTTCGCAGAATAGACTACGAATAATTTGCCATCATGCCAGAGCGTTTCCGGGCCTTCGTTGATGCGGTGGCCATCGCCGCTTTCCCAGGCATAACGTGGTTGGGAAAGACAGACGCGTTCACCACTGATCGTCCAGGGGTTGCTCATGGGCGCGAGGTAAAGATTTTGCACACCGTCCTTATCATCCGGCCAGCCTGACCAGATGAAATATAATTTTCCATCCGGCATTTCCAGTACCGTGCCATCAATCGCCCAATGATCGTCCGGCGCAGATATTTTACCTTTGAATATGAACGGAGCCTGTGGATCCGCCGAAGTGCCTTCGAGCACATACATGCGATGATTGGCATTGTCGCCATTATCCGCCGCAACGTAGACATACCATTTGCCCTGAATTAAATGAAGTTCCGGAGCCCAAATTTCTTTGGAATAATCCCCTCCTCGAGGTGCACGCCAGATGCACTTCCACTGATTGGTTCCAATATCTTCCAGCTTGGCAGCTCGATTCACCCAAACCGCGTTCCCACGCGATTGGCAAAGAAAATAGTTGGTTTGCCAGCGGATTACCCAAGGATCCTGTCCGTGCGCAGCGACGGGATTAACGAAACGGCGATCCGTCCCGGCTTCAGCCCGAACCGCAAATCTTCCGCTCAACAATAATAAAATCCCAAATAAAATAATACGGCCACGATTTCTCATCACCAGATTATCAGGGCGAAAACCTTCAGATTCAAGCATCCGCTCCTAAAGCTTCTCTTTATAATGACAAAGAAACCGTAATCCAGCGCACATTCCTGATTCTCACTTGCGCATCACAACTGTTTAAGCACATATTTGGGTTAAGTCGTGCCAAGTTCTCCAGACATGAAAATCCTTTTAAATCTCATGTTAGTACTGCTGCTTGCATGGAAGGCATCCGCTCAGGGCTCTTTGGATGCGATGCTGGGTTATGTCGGCAGTTCTCCCACCAATAGCGTGGTTTATTCAGCCATCAGTTCAAATCCGGGAACGACGTTGGGCTGGACCTTTCAACCGACAGCTAACATTGACGTGACAGCGTTGGGGGCATTCAGCTATGTCTTGCAAAATCCAGGGAATCTGGAAATTGGATTATGGAATGCCAGTGGAACGCTGTTGGCGTCCAGCACAATTTCCGTCACCGGCATCTCGGGCACCACGGTATATCAATCCATCACGCCGTTAATGTTATTGGCCGGCCAGACCTATTATCTAGGCGCCTGCTCGCCAACGGCATCGCTCTATTTCTATGTGGTCGGACCCGACAGTGATTCGGGCGGCTCGGCCACAATGTCGCCCGAAATTCAATTGGGCATCGCGGCGTATAATACTGGCAGTTCCTTTGCTTTCCCGGGAACAACCACCGGTAATCCGGGCGATGCCATCATAGCGCCAAACTTCCAATTTCAGGTCGTACCAGAACCTTCGGTATCATGCCTGCTTAGCAGTGTGACTGTTATTCTATTTGCCATACGCCAGCGCCGGATCAAATCGCCAGCAGCAGGCGTTTGATTTCTTTCAGCCGCGCCTTTGGTTCTTTCCTGGTGAGGCGCGGGAATTTACCGCCGAGCTGGATGAAGTTTCCCGAACGGATCAGCTTCAATTTATCGTCCTCCACTTCGATGCTGGTTACGTTTTTTTCGCTCGCAAGAATTTTCAATTCGGCCACCGCCAATAATAATTCCACGCCGGGCGGCAATAGGCCAAACCGATCGCGCAATTCCTTTTGCAGCGCGTCGAGCAACAGTTTTTCATTGGCCAGCGCCAGCTTGCGGTAAATTTCGATCCGATGATGCGATTCCGGCACATAGTTTTCCGGCAAAATATGGGCATCGCCGAGAAAATCCAGCGTCACCCGCACTTCCACGCGCGGCTTTACTTTCTCCCCTTTCAACGCGCTGACACTTTGTTTAAGCAATTGACAATAAAGGTCAAAGCCAACGGCGGTGATGTGGCCGCTTTGTTCCGCACCCAGCAGATTTCCCGCCCCGCGAATCTCCAGGTCGCGCATGGCGATCTTAAAACCACTGCCCAGCGTGGAGTATTGCTTCATCGCGCTGATGCGCTTACGCACTTCTGTAAGCAAACGCGCATGGCGCGGCAGCAACAAATAGGCATAGGCCTGATGCTTGTAGCGCCCAACCCGCCCGCGCAACTGGTACAATTCGCTCAAACCAAAGCGATCGGCGCGGTCAATGATGATGGTGTTCGCGTTCGGTATATCGAGACCGCTTTCGATGATGGTTGTGGAGAGCAATACGTCCGCCTCGCCGTTGATGAATTGCGCCATCACTTCTTCCAGATCGTCTGCGTGCATCTGGCCATGGCCGACGACGATGCGCGCCTGCGGCACCAGCGATTTTAATTTCGCCAGCACGGTATCTATCGTCGTCACCCGATTATGCAGAAAGAAAACCTGCCCGCCGCGATTCAATTCACGTTGAATCGCATCGCGGATGGTGCGTTCATCATAAGGCGTAGCGATCGTTTCCACGGGCAAACGATCATGCGGCGGCGTCTGGATCGTGCTCATGTCCCGGGCACCGGTAAGCGCGAGATACAGCGTGCGTGGAATGGGCGTGGCGCTCAACGTCAACACATCCACCATCGTCCGCAGACGTTTGAACTTTTCCTTGTGCATCACGCCAAAACGCTGCTCTTCGTCAATGACGACCAGCCCCAAATCTTTGAACGCAATATCATCCTGCACGATGCGGTGCGTACCAATGACGATGTCCACCGCACCCGCCGCCAGATTTTCCACCACCTTGGCCTGCTCGCGTTTTGTACGAAAACGCGAGAGTAATTCCACGCGCACGGGATAATCCGCCATGCGGTCGCGAAAATTATTAAAGTGCTGCTGCGCCAACACCGTCGTCGGCACCAGAATCGCGACCTGTTTGCCGTCCATTACGCATTTGAATGCAGCGCGGATCGCGATTTCCGTTTTCCCAAAACCGACATCGCCACAGATCAGCCGGTCCATCGGCTTCGCGCGTTCCTGGTCTGCCTTCGTTTCACTGATCGCGGTGAGTTGATCCCGGGTTTCTTCGTAAATGAACGCGCTTTCAAACTCACGCTGCCATTGTGTGTCCGGCCGGCAGGGATGCCCCGGCTGGGAATCGCGCACGGCCTGGATCCGCAACAATTCTGCCGCAACATCACGCACGGACTTCTCCGCCTGTTCCTTTGCCTTATGCCAGCGCGTGCCGCCCAACTGGTTCAAGGGCGGATTGGCCTTGCCAGCACCGACGTATTTGCTGACCAGATGTGCCTCGCTGGCGGGAACATAGAGTTTAGGCGGCTCAACGGTATCACCGCTCGGTGCATACTCGATGACCAGACATTCGGTTCCAGCACTGGTTGAATTGCCAGCCCGCTGGCCCCCCTTGCCTGCGGTCACCGGCAAATTTTCCAATCCCAGGTAACGACCGATCCCATGCTGCAAATGCACGACCAGATCGCCTGCTTCCAAGTCTGTAAAATCAATGTCGAGCGCGGAACGCGCCGCTTGCGCGTGGGGCGATTTTAATTTCCGCGGGCGTTGAATTTTGTAGCGGCCAAAAATTTCCGCATCGGTGACAACCACCAATTTGGCCTCATCGCAAATGAATCCGCGAGCGAGCGAACCCAAGTGAGTCCAGAGCCCGGAAGCCAGGGTCCAGCGTTGCCCGGCCGCAGCGGGGTTTAGGTTTTCGGTAAAACCAAGTTCCTTCCAGACTTCCTCGAAGCGTTGTTTTTCACCGTCGTTATTGCAAAAGACATGGACGGAATAATTCTGCCGCGACCAGCGGTGCAGCTGTTGAAAAAACTCGCGCCGCTGCGCCTCGGCAATCTGCGGTTCCGGCGCACGATCCGCCAACGGGCGAAAGGCGTCGAGCGAAGTAAATTGCGGAACCTCGGAGTCCGCTTCAGGCATCGCTTCGGCTTCGCCCGCCTCCTGCAACTCAATCGAGGAAAAACCGCGGCGATTCAAATCAGTCAGAAAATCCGGCCAGGCAAGGTGAAACAGATCACCAGCCGGAATGGATTGCGCATAATTTTCCGCCTGAACCGCCAATGATTCAGGTTCGCACAAAACGAACAAAGTTTCCCGGGATAAATAATCCAGCAATGAAGCAAAGTCGCTGCGGGCGGCAACGGATTCGATGGACGATCCGGCCCGCACTTGAGATTGGCGCAAAATGCCGATCTCACCGGCAGGTGGAATGGTGATCTCCGTGATCTCTCCCCGCGAAATTTGCGATTGCGGATCAAACTGCCGCAACGATTCCAATTCATCGCCAAAAAATTCCAGCCGCACCGGCCACCGGCTGGTGGGCGGAAAAATATCCACAATGCCGCCGCGCAACGCGATTTCACCTTTTTGCGAAACCTGCGCCTCCGGCTCGTAGCCTTGCTCTTCGAGAAATTCGATCAAATCCAATGGAGCTATCCGATCACCACGATTTAATGTACGCGTGCGCCTTTTTAATTCCTCCAGCGCAAACGTTTTTTGCAGCAGCGCAGTGACGGAGGTGACGATGACTTTAGCCTTCGGCCTTATGGCGTCCGGCGCACCCGCGAGCGCAATCAGAGTTTCCAGCCGGTCACTGATGACATCCGCGTGCGGTAGTTTGCCTTCCTGCGGCAATACTTCCCAGGCGGGGTAAAACAAGAGTCGGGAATCGGACACTAGGCTGGGAGTTGAGGGCTGGGGATTGGGAAGTTCAAGGTTTAACCAGGTTTCCAAATCTTGCTGGAGACTTTCCTGTTGTTTCAAGTTTTCAGCAACGACCACGAGGGTCTTTTGCGGAAATGTTGCCTGCAAGAGGGCGGTAAAAAACGGCTGGGCGCTGGGCGCGATGCTGAAAAAAGTCTGCGCTCCGCCCGGCTCCACGCGCCGGACAAGAGATTGCGCGGCGGGAGTCTTCAAGATGTCAGCGAACAGTCCGCCTGTCGCCGACGGGATTTTATTTTGCGACAAGCGGTGAAACTCTTGCATTGAACCGGTCTGAATTCAAATCAAATTCAGGTAACGCTTTACACACGTCCGGCACCGGACGCATGCTTTACCAGTTTATCGTCACGGAACATGACTTTGCACCCATCGGGAACTGAATTACTGGCCACCGCACTTTTTGGACTCGCGGTGATCCATACCTTTTGTGTCAAACGCTTTGCCAATTGGGCGCACCATTTCCCGGAGAATTCTGTCACGGCTCATTTGCTTCATTTTTTGGCGGAAGCCGAGATCGTATTTGGGATTTGGGCCATGGTCTTATTTGCCGGCATCGCCACGTTGGCGGGTTCGTTTCATGCGGCCATTGATTACATCGAATCGCTGGATTTCACCGAGCCAAAGTTTGTTCTGGTGATCATGGTCGTGGCGGCGACCAGCCCAATCGTGCGCTTGACGGAGACGATTATTTCGCAAGCGGCGCGGCTGCTGCCCTGGCGGGAAAACGTTGGATTCTATATTGCAGCGCTGGTGATCGGCCCGTTGTTGGGCTCCTTCATCACGGAACCGGCGGCCATGACCCTGCTGGCGCTGGTTTTGAAACGCCGTTATTTCGACCGGGGTATCAGCCTCAAGCTTGCTTACGCCACCCTGGGGCTATTATTTGTGAATATCTCCATTGGTGGCACGCTGACACATTTTGCAGCGCCACCGGTCTTGATGGTGGCGACGACTTGGGACTGGAACCTGGCCTTTATGTTCAAGCATTTTGGCTGGCGCGCGGCCGCGGCTTGCACGGTCTCAACCGGATTGGTGGCCGCCTACTTTTGGAAGGAATTGAATGCCGTGTCCCTCGAGCCCGAGTCAGAAAATAAAATTCCCGCCTGGCTTACCATCTGCCACGTGCTGTTCCTGGCCCTGGTCGTGGCTTTCTCGCATTACCCCAATGTTTTTTTTGGAATCTTCATGCTGTTCCTTGGTCTGGTGACCGCCACGCAGGAACATCAGGAGCCATTGAAATTACGCGAAGGATTATTGGTGGGCTTTTTCCTCGCCGGGTTGGTGACGTTAGGCTCGCTGCAGGCTTACTGGCTAAAACCTTTGATCGGAAATCTACAGGGCGGGCCGCTCTACTTCGGCGCGGTCGCCCTGACAGCCATAACCGATAACGCCGCGCTCACGTACCTTGGC
Organism: Verrucomicrobiia bacterium; assembly: GCA_036498725.1. GTDB lineage: Bacteria > Verrucomicrobiota > Verrucomicrobiia > Limisphaerales > UBA11358 > UBA11358. Next base: position 9,165 of record DASYEY010000257.1, read on the forward strand.
TCGCTCGTTGATGGCATTTCCGATGAATTAAAATATGCGCTGGTCGCCGGTGCCGTCACCGGTGGTGGCCTGACCGTGATCGCGAATGCCCCCAACCCAGCGGGCTTGGGTATCCTGCGGGAAGCGAACGTTTTCAAAAAAAATGGCATCAGCCCGCTGGGCCTTTTCCTAGGCGCCCTCATTCCCACCTTGGTGGCGACAATTTTCTTTTGGCTGATTCGTTGAACGATTAAGGCCATAAAAAAACTCTTGGCACAGCGAGTGCTGCTTCTTTCTTAATCTGACATTAATAAACAGCCGCAAAGGTTTTGGAAATCAATGGAACTCCGATCATCGGAAAGAATTTTCAACCATCAAATTTCACCCAATGGAGTTGTCGTATCACTTTTCATTTATCGTTACCCGACCAATGACCACGCAGTTTTGTCACCGGAATTTATCCGGAAATACTCATGGTGGTCTCATTTGTCAGCCGGAGCCGTTCAGTAATGAAATTTTATAAAATTGAGCGTTGAAATAAATGAAACTTTTAAGCATCTTGAGCGTCCTATTTTTGGACTCAGGTAGGAATTAGTAATCAAATTGCGAACGTTTTATAACATTTTGTTTCTGTTCGGCTTCGTTTTATCGTCGCCTTACTACTTTTGGCGGATGGCTCGCCGCGGAAATTGGCAGGCAGATTTCGGCCAACGCTTTGCCGATTATGACGCCGCCGTCAAACAAGCGTTGACGAATCGTCACGTTATCTGGCTGCACGCAGTCAGTGTCGGTGAAGTCGCCTTGTGCACACAACTCATTCGCGCGCTCGAACCGCATGTGCCAAATGCCAAAATCGTCGTTTCCTGCACGACGACCACCGGCATGAAGGAGTATCAACGCCAGTTGCCCAGCCGCATCACCAAGATCTATTACCCGGTTGATCGTCGCAAATACGTCCGCCGCGCGTTGGCAACGATCAATCCCGAAGCCATCGTCCTGCTGGAGGCGGAAATCTGGCCGAATTTTCTTTGGCGGGCGAGCGATTTGAAGATTCCCGTGTTCCTCGCCAATGCCCGGTTGTCCGACCGTTCCTATCCCCGCTACCGCCGGTTCAATTGGTTGTTCCGCAAACTGTTTGCCACCTTTGAAGGTGTTGGCTGTCAGAACGAAGAGGACGCCAAACGTCTGCGGGCCGTTGGCTGCCGCCCCGAAGCCGTGCAGGTGGTCGGAAACCTGAAATTTGACGCGGCAAAATTATCCGAACGGCGGCATCTGGATGTGCGTGGGTTGTTGCATCAAGCCGGAGTTCCCGACGATGCCCTGATCCTCGTTGCCGGCAGCACGCATGACGGCGAAGAAATCATGCTGGCAGAAATGGCTGCGCGCTTGCGGCGAAAATTTCCGAAATTGTTCCTGGTCATCGTTCCCCGTCATTTTGAGCGGACCAACGACATCGTGCAGCAATTTCGGAAGCGCGGCATCAAATTCAAATGCCGCAGTGAAATGATCCGCGGGGTGCAGCTCCAGCCTGGCCAGATTGATTGCCTGCTGGTCAATACGACAGGCGAACTGATGTTCTTTTATGAACACGCAAATTTAGTGTATGTGGGCAAAAGCATGACCGCCATCGGCGGGCAGAATCCGATCGAACCGGCATCGCTCGGCAAGCCTGTGATTTTCGGTCCCAACATGCAGAATTTTACCGATATCGTGCGAATTCTCGTGAACCATAAGGCGGCCGTGCAGGTGCAAAATTCGGAAGAACTGGAACGCATATTCGGCGAATTGCTGGGTAATCCGGCCGCGCGGGCGGAGTTGGGCAAACAAGCGGTGGCGGCGGTGGCGGAAAACCACGGATCCATCGAACGCACGGTACAAATGCTGTTGCCGCAGTTAAGTGAGCGGGGAATTTTTGTGGTGAACAAAAAAGCGAAACACGGTTGATCCGGCGTAAAAAAATTTCGGTGATGATTCGCCGCTTGACGTTGAGGTCAGGGCTTTTCATATTCGCGTTGTGACAGCAATAAAGGATGAAGCGAGCCGTAATTATGCCTAACTTGAAACACCGTAAAACCGCCACCGGCTCCGCTGTCGCTACGGAAACCCCCCGTCCGGCTGCCAGCGTCAGCGACCTTGCCGTCAAGTTCACGGAAAAGATCAAGGAACTTATCCGCCTGGGCAAGGAGCAAGGCCAGTTGACGCATGAAGATCTCAGCGAACTGTTGACCGATGAATTTTCCACACCGGCCTACCTTGACCAGGTCCTGGCAAAGTTGCGCGAATTGGAGATCGAAGTCGTGGACGCCGCCGAGTTGGATGTCGTCAAACCGGTGGACAAGGAAGAAGAGGAAGACGAAAGCCACCGGATGGATGCGCTGGACGATCCGGTGCGGATGTATCTCAAGCAGATGGGGGCAGTGCCGTTGCTGACCCGCGAACAGGAAGTGGAAATTTCCAAACGCATCGAAGCCGCCGAAGAAGATCTGGCCAAAATCATCTGCCGTTTCGGCTTTGCCGGCAAGGAACACATCGCCGTCGCAGAAAAATTATTGGCGGACCCGCCCCGGGAACGTTTCGACCGGGTGATCCTGGAGAAAAAAGTGGATGATCGCGAAGGTCATTTGCAGGCTTTGCGGCGGCTCGTTTCCCGCGCACAGGAACTGGATCTGGAGGTGGACAAGCATTTCATCCGCTGGCGCGATGCGCACCAAAATGCCAAACGCAACCATGAGCATGATGAATTCGAACGGACTGATCACAAGTTGCAGGCGATGTTCCCCAAGTTTTGCTTCAAACAAAAGGTCATCGAGGAAATGGTGCTCGTGGCCGAAAACATCCACGACAAATTGCAATACAGCCTGCAAACACTGAAAGAAGTGCAGCAACAACGCGAATCCAGCGCGCAGCAACATTTGATCGAAGCCGAACGTCAAACCATCCGCGCCCTGGAAGAATTTGTCCGGATGCCCCATCTGGATTTTCTGATCGCCTTCGACCGGTTGCGCGATGCGATGACCCATGCCATCCAGGCCAAAACCGAAATGGTCGAGGCTAATTTGCGGCTCGTCATCTCCATCGCCAAAAAATATACGAACCGCGGCTTGTCATTCCTTGACCTGATTCAAGAAGGCAACATCGGCCTGATGAAGGCGGT
>DASYEY010000258.1:0-13493 GCA_036498725.1 Verrucomicrobiia bacterium
CCACGCGTGGAAAACCCAGGGCGTAATGCTGGGCGTTGTGGGATTGGCGCAGGCCCGTCAGGAAAAAATAAAATGAACACGGCAATCCCAACCACCACCAACCGTTCGCGTAAAAAACCAACGATAAAACCAGCCACGGCAGGCTCAGCGTCAGTTCCCGGTTCCGTTCACAGGGCGTCAAGGCGACCAAATCGCGCCATTCAATCGCTGGTTGAGTCGTATTCATAGCTTTATTTCAGGTTGTGCCGGTGCAACTGACATGCCTTCCCAAGGCAAGTCCGGTTCGCCGCAATCCAACGGTAAAAAATATGAAACAACGGCGTTATGCCCGGAATTTTAGCCACGACGAAGAGCGGCCACGCCCACCAGATATTTCTAGCAATCTGCAACAGCGCATCCGCCCCGCCGTAAACTTGCCCGTCCGACGCAAGCAACTTCATTTCCACCAATGGCTCACCCGGATTCAAGCCGAGCCGGTTTTGCACCCAGTCAGTTTGTAATGGTGCGGGTTGAAAATGATGGCGGCGCAACAGTGGCCCAAAGCGTTCAACCGTAGCCAGACACAGCGAACAGTCACCGTCATAAAATACCCAGCCATGAGCCGGAGCGACGGCTTGATTTGGAGGGAGTGTGTTCACAAGATTTTTGCGATTCAGTTCAATCATCACCTTCGCCAACCGAAAGTCAGGGGATGAATCTTTATTTACCGATGCCCAATAGCTTTTGAATTTTGTCACCGAGCTTCACAAACTTGGTCAACGTGCTAGTTGGCCAACGGCTGATTTGCGCATACCAATCGGTGGTCACCTCAAAAAAACCAGCGAGATCGCGCAGGCGTTGTTCCGTATATTTGCCCGTGGCAGAGTCGGTTTCCGCTTTGGCAATGCATTCGCGCAGCACAGCAAGCGTGGGATCGATTTCCCGCTTCTTACGTTCATCCAGCACGATTCGAAAGGTTTCCCAGACATCCGGTAACGCTTCAAAGTGGTCGCGTTTATCGCCCATCACGTGGACAAGTTTTACAATGCGCCAGCCCTGCAATTCCTTGAGGCTGTTACTGACATTGGAACGGGCCACCCCGAGTGCCTCCGCGATCTCCTCGGCATTCAGCGGTTTGTCTGAGATATAGAGCAGCGCATGAATCTGGGCGACCGTACGGTTGATTCCCCACTTCGTGCCCATCTCACCCCAATGCAGGATGAATTTTTGTTCGGCTGGACTTAATTGATTCATATTTCTTCTATTTCTGTTTAGACAGAAATTACAGAATATAAGTAAATCTGTCAAGGGGCTGGGTTAAGAAAAGTGCGGGAATGGAGTTTCATAAAAGCCTTAAATGAATACCTCTCCCATCTCGTGCTGAAGGCACAACTGGAAATTAGCCAGCTACGCAGTGGCTGGCTACGTGCCAAAATATTTTCGTCCTGAAAGGACGATGGAATCTCTCTATCACAATTTTACTGGGCAAATCCACCGTCCTTTCAGGACGTTTTTCTTTCGCGATGATCAATACCAGCCACTGCGTAGCTGGCTAATCTCCAGTTGTCCCTCTGGGACAAATAAAAACGGGCAAACCCATTGGTTTGCTCGTGATAACTGTTTAAGTCGTTAGCTCACAATGTCGCCAATACTTCAGCGGCATGTTCTTCCGGCTTCACCAGTGGCCAGATTTTTTTGATTTTGCCGTCGGGACCGATCAGAAACGTGACGCGATAAACGCCCAGGTATTTCCGGCCCATGAAACTTTTCTCACCCCAAACACCGTAAGCTTCGACAATTTTCTTGTCCTCATCCGCCAGCAACGTGAACGGCAGCTTGAATTTTTCCACAAACTTGTCGTGCGATTTCACTGAATCCGGGCTGACGCCAAAAACCACCGCGTCCTTTTTCTTGAAGTCCGAAAAATAATCGCGAAAGGCGCACGCTTCCTTGGTACATCCCGGCGTATCGTCCTTCGGATAAAAATAGAGGATGACGTTCTGACCTTTGTAATCAGCGAGCGAGATCTTGCCGCCGCCGCTGGTAGACACTGTAAATATGGGTGCCTTGTCCCCTTCCTTGAGTTTTAATTCAATTTCTTTTGCCATAATTCGATTGATTGAACTCTACATGGATACCGCACCGACAAAAATAATTATTTTAAGCGGCAAGAGTAAGAGTTGATTTTTAGCCACAGATGAACACAGATGAAACACAGATTTTTGCCCGCAGATTACGCCGATGAACGCAGATTTTTTCCGAATTAAACTACCAAGACATAAAAGCAAGAACCTTAAACTTGAAACTTGAAACTTAAGACGAGGATGAGCACGAGGACGACGATGAGGATGATAAAGCAGCCGACGTTGGCCAACAGCACAACCTTCTGGCTTCTGACTCCTGACTTCTTCTCCTACGGCCTTTCCGGAGTCTTGGATTTCGTCGGCGAACTAGCCGGATGTGATGCTAACTGCTTCATTCCGTCCCATGTATAGCTTAATCCGGCAATGGCAGTGAGTACTGCCGCGCCGAGCGCAATATAGTATAACCACAATGCCCCCTGCCCGACGTCCCATTTGAGTAAAATCATAACGACGACGACCATTTGTAAAACGGTGGCGATTTTACCGCTGTAACGGGGACGCACTGCCACTTTGCCAACGGTAAAATGAATCACAATCAAGCCGAGTAGAATCAATAGATCACGTCCGATGATCGTGCCGATGAGCCAGAGCGGAATCTGACCGAGGTGCTCGCCGTGATTAAAACTGAGGGTGACGATGGCTGAGAGGAGCAACAACTTGTCGGCGAGCGGATCGAGAACTTTTCCCAGTTCACTGATCTGGTGATAATGTCGGGCGATGTAGCCATCCACTCCATCCAGTACTGAAGCCGTCGCAAAGGATAAGATTGCCGCCAAACGATACCCTTCGATTCCGGAACGGACGTAATAAATCAATTCAACGACAAAAAATGGAATCAACAGAATGCGCAGAACTGTGATTTTATTCGCCGTGGTCATAACCGGAGAATGTCAGGACAAATTTTACGAACCGACGTCAATTCTTTAACGTCAGTTTTTCGGCTTTTTTGGCACAATCTTTTTCAGCCCGACTTCCAATGCGATATCATGGAACTCTTCGTGGCTGACCGTTTCGAGGCGCTTGCCTCGTGCCTTCATCTTTTCGTTCAGTTTGATGACACTTTCCGTCATCTGTTCGTGCGTTTCCTGCGTGCCGCCGACCAGTTTGAAATTATCCCCGGTCGTGATGCGTTTATGCCCGTCGGAATCCAAACCGAGACCGAGTAAAACTGCTTTGCGTTTTTTCTTTGATGGCACGTCAGACATTGATTCAGCCTACGTCGGGTATTCCATCCGGTCAAGCTGCCGCGCAAGATCGCCTCCTCATTTGAATCTTTAATTCGTTAGCTCCAAAGCGGTATTAGAAAATATGACGGGCAATTTTTGTGCGGATGAAATCAATCAAAATTCCCCAAAATAAACCTGTCGGGATCAGCATCAAAAACGTAATTAAATATGCTATCCTGTCACTAAAAAATCCTCCGGGCAATACAGCTGTCAGCGCAAAACAAGGCCATGCTGCCACCAAAAGTGCAGCGCTCGAGATTTTGGAGGCAAATGTTGGCGGACCATCGACTGGGTCGGTAATAAAACAAAGGCCAATCAAGGCAAAAATTAAAATTATCGCAAACAAACCAATCAAGCTGACTCGTTTTATACTCATAACTGATGCGGTCTAACAGCCAGGAGCCCAGCGACGCCAATTGAGCATATACTCTTCAAGGATATGCGCTGCATAAGCGGCCATCCCCAGCCTAATGTTTCCATGTTCATTGAATGAAGCATCTCTTTTAAATTATTCAAGGCAGGATTGATCCTCATGAGAAAACGACAAGTGGAAAATCACGTCACGGCGCCGGCCGTAAATCTTCCCAACGCACCGTCCAGGAATCATCGTCGGGAAAACCCGGGGCATTTCGTTTAGGTGCCCCATCCCAGCCTGCCGCCATCATCGCCACGGCATACAGCAATCCACCATTGCCGGGCAGATACGGGCCCGGGCCGCCCGTGCAGATACCGCGCTCGTCGTATTGATTTTTCGTGGATGACTTAAGCAAGGCGTCCACCGCCAATTGCGGATCGCCCACCCGAGCCGCCGCCATGGCCATCCAGGGAAAATCCCAGCCCCAGGTCGCATCCCAATTCCAACGACGCCCCACTTCCTCCACGGTGCGCCGCGCGGTTGCAGCATCCAATCCGGCGAACGGCGGCAGCATGCCGGCGATGCCGATCGGGTCAACGTGATCAAACGTTCGCAGGGTGAAAGTATCCGGGCGATCTTCACTGAAAATATAGAGCCCATCTTTTTGCGGCAACGGCGTGAGATGGCTGGCGACCTCATCCCAATGCGCGTCGCGAGGCAACCCCAGACGCAACCGCCATTGCTGTGCCATGGCTAATCCGACACGCCAGTACGCCAGTTCAAAAATCGTATTCCGGCGCAACGGACGGACTCGTCCCTCGCTGGCCGGCCAGGCGGGATCCAGATTAAATTGCCCGGTTGCCGGGTCACGCACCGGATAATCCGCCATAAAATCAGCGGTGCCAAAAACCACATCTTTCCACTTGGCCAAAGTCTCTGGAGTGGGGTGCAGACGATAATCCAGTTCGGCAAAAAAAATGGGATGCGGCTCTTTCCAGAGCAGCGCCATTTCTGGTGGAAAGCCGTCATTATAACCGTTGGGGCCGGTTGATTTGGGCCACATCAAACCTTGATAATCGAAATTTTTGGCGATGGCTTTGGCTGCGGGCGCCACCCGGGAATAAATCGAAAGAGCTTTTTCTGCCATGGGCCAACGATCCCATAACGCGTAATGGGCGAGATGCCACCAGATCATTTCAAAATGCCACTTGGCCCGCCATGGATCCGTACCGGTCAGACCAACTTCCGCCGGCGGATTATCCCCGGCCGATTGCACGGCCAACTCATATTGTGACAGCACTATCCGACGTTCCAATTCCCGCCAACGCGGATCGCGGCTACCGGAAAGATCAATTGCGCCGCCACTGTTCCAAAAAGCCGGCCATGATTTGACACAAGCCGACTTCACTTCAGCAAAATCAGCGACCGTTGCCGGTGCGGCATTGGTTCCAAAATAACAGGTTAGTTCCATCATCTCCGCGCCCGCTGTCGGTGCCAGGATAAAACGATGAGGCGACGCTTTAATGGCCTCCCAGCTTTCATTTTCGGCAAGGATTTTAACGTGTTCATGTTCCTTAACCACGTATTTGATCTGAAGTTGCTTTACGACTTTGGGTGCGGGATCTGCGCACAAATTATTATTCGCAACGACGGTTTGCTGTTCACGAATCGCCTGGGCGACCTGCGCGGTGACATCCGTCCAATGGCCGGAATCAGCACCGTAGCGCGCGCTGACGATTTTCGGCTGACTGGCGACGGTTTGGGTGATGACAAACCCCTGCCCGGCCAGGGATACGGCATAATGGGTGTCGTCAATGGAGCGTTGTAAATCCAGTCGGGTTTTCGTTTGCCGTTCGATGACTGTCTGATGTCCGTCCGTCGTTGAAAAATCCCCTACCCAAGCACCCACTCTTTGCGCGGGTGCCGGAAAATCCAGTTGGATTTGCAATCGCCCGTCGCGCAGCAGCGGTGATTCTACCCGCACGGCCACCGTATCAGATTGCGGGTCAACACAGGTTTGCACCGTTACCGGCGAACCCAGATAAGTAAACCGGCTGGTCAAAATTCCCGTCCATAATTCCAACTCACGGGAATCCATGTGCACCTCGCTTGAATTCAACCGTTCACCGGCTAGATCAATGAAACCGATACGCCCCAGATTCAATGGCTGCGGATTGTCGCGTTCCCAATCAGCGAGTGGTTGTGGGTCCTGCGTCGTATCGGTCGTCAAGCGGCCATGATCCGGCGTGGCCCAGGGTCGCACATCATTGGTCGTGAAACCGGCTGGGAGCGGAAAACTGTGCCAGCACCAATGGCTCATTGTGTTGCCGCCAACCGTTTCCAATCCCGTGCCATCGGCGTTGAAGGCGAAATTACCGTTGCCAAGTGGAATCTGACCATCGAGTTTCGGCCATTGGATATTATGACGCGAGACGAGGGCATGCCGATCTATCGGAGTTGCAGGATCGGCCTGGGCTGTCCAAACCATCGCCGTTAGTCCGATCATCAACCGGAGGGAAAAATGCATTTCCCTAAATAAGACTTTGGCCTGTCACATGCAAGGACAGCTCATCATTTTTCCGATCGCACAAAACGCGCCGCCGGAATCGGACGCTCATTCGTTCCATCCGGCAATTGCCAGCGAACATGTAATTGCGTTGAACCATTCGCCTGCCACTGACGGATCTCAAAATAATAGGCGACGTCCGCCGATAGCTTGATGGCCGTCGAATCCGCCTCGTTGATATGCGGCCATTTGCGATACGGTGTGCGGCCGGTCACGGAAACCACATTGGTCGCGCCCGCCGCATCCGCACCCAACCACAGTTCAATTTTTCCGCCGCCAGCTACGGAAAAGGTATAATCGCCGGTTTGAGGTGGAATGATCTTGCCGGAAATATGCGCAAAAAAATTAGTCGCCGATGTCACTGGCGTTTCCAGTGCCTGATCCAAAATCTCGGTTCCGTCCGGTGGCATGGAATGATCAATTTTTCCCAGCCACCATTCGCGCAATAATCCATTGCCGGGACCGACTTGGAATACGGGACTGGTTGCTGACCGTAAACCATTTGCCGTCGCCACCAATTCGCAGGCCGGATTCGTTGCGCTGATTTTAACGTCCGCAAAAGTAGCCACACCGTGAACACTGGTCACGGTTGTCGTACCCGAAAGTATTTGGCCATGGGGATTTTTCAGCGCCAGGCTGACGGCCACCTCGCCGTCGCGCACAGTTTTTCCATTTTTATCCTGCACCAGAACAGTTAGTGGCGAACGCCAGGTGCCGCCGGTGGCCACCTCGCCGATTGTCCTCGGAAATGCAAGCTGGGCAGCCGAACCCACCGGTTGCGTGGGATAATTTTTTAAATCCGGCAAGTCACTGAGGTTCAGTACGTAAGGACTGTTATAATATTCGCGCAGTTGTTCCGGCGTGGTTTTCTCGAATAAAATACTGCCGGACCAGGTCGTGAAAAATAGCCAGCCAGCGTGTTTTTTTACCATCAACACTGGGTCGGGTATCGGCCCATTCTCACCCAGAGCGATAAGTTTTCCGCCCCGCGTCCATTGTTGTAGTTCATTGAACACATCTGCGGCGGCATCGTGGTTGCCATCCATGGGATAATGATCCTGGCCGATGATATCCACGTAAGCATCGCCCGGGTACCATGCCGCCAGATCTGTTTCTGCGCCCGGCGAAAAAATCCAGATGAGATTATTCAAATGATGTTTCACGGTGAAATTTTCAAACATCATCCGCCACAATTTTTTGAATGGTTCCGGCCCGCCCGCTCCCCACCAGAACCAGCGGCCGTTCGGTTCGTGCAACGGCCGCCATAACACCGGGATATGCGCGTCGCGAAGAATTTCCAATTGCTCGGCCAGGACATCAAGATCACGTTCGGTTGCGGCATATTCATCCGTGCCGGCAATGACGGCGCGGGAAATATCGAACGTCGTATCTTTCGTGTAAAATTCCGGTGCCGCCATCGGCGCACGCCAGTGACAACATAATTCCACGATGCCATGACGATTCGTGACCCAGTTGATGGCTGATCGCACCAGCCAATGTTGGGTGTCATGGCGCAGGGGTTTGGCGGTGTAACCGCTTAAATCCATGGCCAGCAACGCCGGTAATTTGCTCGTGGTGTTGGTGATGTAACTTAATTCGGCGCTCAGACCATTGGTGTGTTGCCAACCATCCTGCTGTCCGGAAATCACTTTTTTGCCATACGTATCGGCGAAAAATGTTAGTAACGACTGCGCCTCGGGCGAGGCTCCGGGGGTGACCGGCGTGTCGGCCATAAAAGCAAAAGCCGTCGTCACGGGAAACAGGCACAAGGCAACGCCGCCTAACCATCCGATTTTTGCCAACCGCAAAGAGCGAACAATCTTTAAGAGTGTCGCAAAACTGGCATGAGCTGGATCAAGCAATGGAATTGCGAAAAGGTAAACGGGCCGGCAGAAAAGTGATGTCACTAAAATTGGCGACAAGCGTCCGCGAGATCTTGGATTGCGGTGGCAGAGCGCAGCGGCGACACCGCTTTCGTGCGCACCAAGTTCGTAGTTGATTCAAAAACGGCTCGGCCGGACGAAAGCGGCGTGGCGCTACGCTTCCCGCCGCACTCCAAATTGATCACTACCTCGCCGCAAGCCATGCACAACCTTCACATCTCACAACTGGTAGGGCAAAGCTGCCGCTTTGCCCATTTATCAACCCACGGCGATGACGGAAAAAGCGAGTGCCATAGCAAACCATAACAACATTGGCCCAGATGGTGGCTTTGGCTGCGCTGCGGCCAAAGCCGTCGCCGAGCGCAGCGTCAGGCGACGAAAGTGAGCGTTGATAACCAAGCACGCCACAAAGTGCCTGTGACACAGGCAAAATCAGTCGCAGCGCGACCGATTCCACCCATCGTCGTTAGGTGCCAATGTCATAATGAAATGCTAGATTCAAATATTAGGGCTCGGCGGAGTCTCACCACCCCACCGAAAAAAAAGATGGGGCGGAGTAGCAACTCCGCCCTACCTCGCTCATGGCTGAACGCGGAAGAACATCGCTTGATTAGTCGGGGACAAGAACACGGCGTTCGAATATCCAATGGCAAAAGGAGCATTGCCCACGAGGTTCCAACCATTGGTGCCGGATAATTGCGACGAAAACTCAAGCTGACCGGGTGTCGTCGTATTGGGCCACTGAATTTGCACCAGGCTGCCTGCCGGATTAATATTCAGCGGAACCGCACCGGCCACCGGCTGGAAGCATTGGTCATTATAGTTGTTGAGCACTATTTGCATGTCATTCTGGTCAGTGACGCCGTCGTTATTGAAGTCAAAGACACTGGACTGGCCCCAATTGGCCGTCACGCCGTTGATATCATTAACATTCACAGTTTTATCAAGCGTGCCATCACCGGGGCAGTTTGGTTCAGACGCCAGAATGCCTTCCAACACGGCCATGAGTTGATCGAGATTGGACTGTTGATCCTTGGTCAGCGGCCCCCCGGCCAGCAGATCATCGGGAGAATTATCCAAGCCAACAGGATTATTCAATGTCCGGGTCAGATCATAAAACTCATAAGGATTGATATCCGCATCGCAAGATGCACGATCCGATTTGACGAGTTTGTACCGGTCATTGCACACCGCCCAGACCGAGTAAGGCAGAATGGTCAGGTTGGTGTAGACATTGGCACGGACCTCACAGCAATCGTTGTATGCCGTCGGCGCGCCGGGCCCGAACCATTCGGCTCCTTCGTCTTCGGCCAGGGACTGGCTGTCAAACAAGGTATCGGTGCCAACCTTTTGTCCGGCAATGGTAAGAACTGCCGGCCAGATATGAAGGCCGGGCGGCACCGTGCTGCCCAATTGGGTGAAATTATATTGCCGGGCGGAGGGAGCCACTGGATTGGTCAGATAAGGCATCATCGGCACACAATCCAGAATGTGCGACGCAGGCACCACCGAACGGACATTCAAGCCGGCGATTTCACCGAATAACGAAAATAAATCGACCGCATTGACCATGTTGGTAACCGTGCGGCCTGGCTGGACCACCATGGGACCGGAGACGATGATGGGCGCTTCGATGCCGGTTTGATAGGGCGAAGCTTTGGCCCGCAATGGATTGTAGGGTAGATTTACACTCGAAAAATAAGTGCCATTGTCACCGCACACAATGATCATGGTATCCGTGGTTTCCGGAGTGTACACCAGGTCACCAGTGGGAGAATTAGTGGCCAGACCGGCGGAAACCAGCAGGCGGCCGATTTCTTTATCCAAGGCGTATAACATCAGATTGCTGACAATTTTGATCTGCGCTTCCGTCGTGTTCCCTTCCGGCACTATATTGGTCGGCCAAACGAATCCAGCCGGATAAAGATTCGTGGGTGGCTCCTGGTACGGCGTATGGATGGAGCTGTAACTGACCGTGCACATCCAGGGAACATTGTTTGAATTTTGCTGGTGAATCCATTGCAAGGCGTCATCGGTTTGAGCGGTCACCATATAACGACGATCCATCGTCAGATTGATATTGGTGCCGATATTCACGGTTTTTGGCCAGGCATAATAAGCATTATAATTTGTGAATGTGGGGGTGATGGTGGCATCCGCAACCGTAGCCGCAAACCCGCCATTGGCATTCAATGCGGGAATACCGCCCAGCGATAAACATTCCCGTCCGGTGTAACCTGCGCCGCCATTATCATCGCAATAAATATTCGTTTGCGGACCCATGAACCAACCGGCTCCCAACGCCGAGCCCACGGGAAATCCGCTGGGATAAAGTTCCGTATTGGTGGTCTGACCACCGAGGGTAGAATCAATATAGGGCGGCCCACCGACCAGACAGCCGACGAAATAATTCCATCCTATGGCCTCCGGGGCGCCAATGCCGGCCGGATTATGATCCGGTCCGCCGAGGTGATATTTGCCAATCAAGGCGCTGGCATAGCCGGCATTAGTGAGCACGCGCGGCGTTGTCATTTCATAGGGCGACACTTGGGAGGACGGCAGGTCATAATCAAGCAGAGCCGCCCGCACTCCGGTGCGCACCGGAAAGCGTCCCGTAAAAAAACAAGCCCGGCTGGGGGAACATTCCGGCATCATCCAACAATTATTGAAGGAGACACCATGCTGAACGAGGGTGTCCATAACCGGGGTCGCCTGGGGGGCCGTTGGATTAAAACTCTTTAATTGGTCAATCCCGACATCGTCCATGATAATGAACAGGATATTGGGCGGATGGTTGGTCGACTGAGCTTGCGTCGCCGTTGGTGCCAATAACAAGAATTGGGCAACTGTCAGAAAAATTGCCGAAATGGAGCAGCGTTTAAAGAAATGTTGGAACATAAGATGTTACATTATTGGATTGCTTGATTTTTCCTTCGCCCGCACTCCGTAAGGCACAGCTTTGGAGTGATGCAACACCTTACGAAATTGATAACTCGCTGGCAATTGAAGAGTTTTTTATTTTTACGCCAGCCAAAGAAGATTAGAGGGACGTCAAATTCCGCACAATCAAGCCCGGACACGCCCATTCGTACACACGCACCTTCGTACTGTCCTAAGTGCAGGTTTTAAAGTGCATCTGAAAATAGCCCAGTGCTTCAACGCTGAAAGTGCTTTGTAGAAACTCTTTTTAACAAAACCAAGCTGGCGACGACCTGAGCACAAAATTTGATTTTAGGCTGAACGCGAACTTTGAAAGAGCATGATGACCAAAGCATAAGGCTAAGCCTCCTCACCCCGGCTCTCCTCGTTTGGCGAGGAGAGGGAGAAAGTTTCCGCGTCTGAGAACCACCACACGTTGGATTGGCGAAGCGGGTGAGCGAATAACCTACGTACGGCGAATCATTCTCCTTCGCCCCAACGGGAAGGCCGGGATGAGGGGGCCACTCCCTTTACAGCTTCCGACAGATATCCTGTATCTTTTCTACAGAGCACACTGAAAGAAGAAGCTCCTAGAGTCAGGGTCTTGTTGGGGCGAAAGAAATTTTCTATCATCCCCACAATTTTTATCTAGGTATACTGCAATCCGTAATTCGTTGGTGGCTTTGGCTGCGCTGCGGCCAAAGTCGTCGCCGAGCGCAGCGTCAGGCGACGAAAAGGAAACGTCCAGTAGCCAGCCATGCCACAAAGTGACTGCGGTGCAGTCATAATAGGTCGCAGCGCAACCTATTCCACCCATTTTAGACTTTGAAAGTCCCACCCTAGTGCGTAGCCCCCATCGGCAAATGTGCGTATTTGGCAACGGCTTGCGCCCGGGAACGGACATGCAATTTTTCGTAAACGCGGCGGATGTAGGTATTCACCGTTTGCACGCTGATCTTAAGCATCTCGGCGATCTCTTTGTAAAGATAGCCACGCGCCAGCAGTTCCAAAACTTCACGTTCACGCGGCGAGAGCTGAATGATTTCACCCTCGGACTGCGTTTCGTTGCGGTAAAAATTCTGGACGACCTTGCGGGCGATCTGGCTGCTCATCGGCGAGCCGCCGGCATGGACATCTTTCAAGGCGTCAAGCAATTCATTGCGCCGCGTCTGTTTCAGAAGATAACCGGAGGCGCCGGCGGACAGCGCGTTGAAAATATGGTTCGCATCCTCATAGACCGTGACCATGACGAATTGCGTATCGGGCAGGCGCGGTTTTAATTTGCGGACACATTCGATGCCATTCATGCCCGGCAGATTGATGTCAAACAGCACCACGGACGGTTTTTGCAGCGGCAACTGGGCAATCGCGGTTTCGGCATCGTCAAATTCGCCCAGCAATTGGAAGCCGCTGGCATTGCGGATCCATCCGGCAAGGATTTCCCGGGCAGGCACATCATCTTCCACAATGGCGACGGCAATGTTCAAAATAGCTTTCGGTTTTGGCATAGCTTAACGCGGATTGGATCAATGTCGTGTCCCGTTTATTGATGACACGGGCGGCGGGAATTTTTCTGCGCGCAGATGGACTTGAAACTTGATTTCCGTGCCCTGCCCGGGTGCCGTGTTGATTTCACAATGGCCGCCCAGCTTCTCCAGGCGTTGCCGCATGTTTTTCAACCCGTTGCCCCGCCCCGCCCGCTCAACCAAAGCATTCGGGTCAAAACCCCGGCCGTTGTCGCGCACGGTCAACGTGAAATCACCGGCGCCCATCGCGAGGAAAATGGAAACCTCCGTCGCGCCGGAATGTTTGACGACGTTGTGGATCGCCTCCTTGAACGCGAGAAAAATATCGTGGCGCACTTCCGACGTGATCGGCCAATGCGGCAGATGCAGCGGCACCTCGAGCCGGCAACGGATGTTTAACGAGACCAGGTAATCCTGCGCAAAATTTCCGAGATAACTGGCCAAACTATCCAGCGTATCATGGTGCGGGTTGACGGCCCAGACGACCTCATCCATCGCCCGGGTCAATTCCCGCGACGTGTTATAGATGCGATCAAGCTGCACCGCCGCCTGCTCGGGATTTTGTAATTCGCCGTGCGCTGACTGGCTCAACAATGAGATGCGCGTGAGGTTGGCGCCCAGATGATCGTGAATGTCCTTGGCGATGCGAGTGCGTTCGCGTTCGAGCGCCTGCTGCCGTTCGCTGCGTTCCAATTTGCGCCGCATCCGCTGGCGCGTGATGGCCAGGACAATAAACACGACCAAGGCAATGGCAAATAGGACGGTAAGCACATGGAACCACATCATCTGCCAAAAATGTGGCAACGTGACGAAGGAAAACTGGGCGCCTTCATCATTCCAAACGCCGTCACTGTTGCACGCCCGGACTTGAAACGTGTAATTCCCCGGCGGCAGG
>DASYEY010000259.1:0-35346 GCA_036498725.1 Verrucomicrobiia bacterium
GGCTCATTGCAATTCGAGGTTGGCATCCAAACGTTTAATCCCGAAGTCGGCACCCACATCAGCCGGCGGCAAAATTACGACCGGCTGGCGGATAACTTTCAATTTTTGCGCCGCGAAACCGGCGTTCACATCCATGCGGACTTGATCATCGGCCTGCCCGGTGAAACTCTGGAAAGCTTTGGCACCGGTTTTGACCGGCTGATCGCCCTTGGCCCCCAGGAAATTCAAGTCGGCATCCTGAAGCGGTTGCGCGGCACGCCGATCATCCGCCACGATACCGAATGGCAGATGACTTATACCGCACATACGCCTTACGAAATCTTGCAGAACAAATTGCTCGATTTTGCCACGATGCAACGGCTGCGACGATTTGCAAAATATTGGGATTTGGTGGGCAACAGCGGTAATTTTGTGGAAACGGTGCCGCTGATCTGGCACGGCGACCATCCTTCGCCGTTTTTCTCGTTCCTGCGTTTCAGTGACTGGCTTTATGTGCAACTTAAACGCACCGACACCATCGCCTTGACCCGCTTGATGGAGGCGCTGTTTCAATTTCTCACCCAGGAACTGGCAGGCGACGCCCGCGAGGTGGCCGGCTATTTCTGGCGGGATTGCCAGCGTACCGGACGCCGCGATGCGCCTAATTTTCTCAAAGATTTTTTGCCGGCAAAAAGCGTGGTGATACCGGGCGAAAAAGATCGTTCCCTGCCCAAACGCCAGTCGCGCCACCTCGTGACGGAAGGGTTAAAATGATTGTCGGTGGCGCAAAAGCATTTTATTCTTCACGGCTTCAAGCATTATCATTTTATGGCCACCCATAACCGCTCCGAACACCGTAATAAAAAAGTTTTAAGCTCCCGATCCTCTCCCGCTGCCTTGAAGGCTTTTTTCAACTCCGCCGCCGCGCGCCAGTTGAAAGAACAGATCTGCGAGATGGGCCGCCGCCAGTGGCAGCGCGAATATGTGGATGCCAATGGCGGCAACATGGCCATCCGGGTCGGCGCTGACCTTGCGCTCTGCACACCGGCGAGCGTGAGCAAGGGCTTCATGAAACCCGAAGACATGTGCCTGGTGGATTTTGAAGGCAACCAACTGGCCGGCAACAAACCGCGCACCAGTGAAATTCTCATGCATCTGGCGATGATGAAACGCCAGCCGCGCGCCATCGCCACCTGCCATGCGCATCCGCCGTACGCGACTGGTTACGCCATCGCCGGCGTGGTACCGCCGCAACGCATGATTCCCGAATACGAAATCTATGCGACGGTGGCCATCGCGCCCTATCACACGCCCGGCCAGCCGGAAATGAGCCGCCTCATCGCCGAACAAGTGGATGAACATAACATCATCTTGATGACGAACCATGGCGTCGTGGCCTGGAGCCATATCGACATCGAGGACGCTTATTTCAAAATGGAGATCATCGAGGCTTATTGCCGCACGCTCCTGGTCACTGCGCAACTCGGGGTGCCGCCGAAAAAAATTGCACCGGAACTCGTGGCGGAATTATTGAAGCGGAAAAAAACCGTCCATATCCCTGATCCGCGCTACCAGTGGACTCGCGCCCAGCACGCCCGGCCGGAATGGTTTCCGGGGCGCAAAGGGAAAATCTGAGCCGAAAAAATAGTTAAGCCGGGATTCATTTGCTGAATCCCGGCTTTTTTATTCCCGGCCCGGCTTGCTGTGCAAGCTTAAATCATTTCACCGGTCATCCGTGCGAAACGGTTCGGCGGGCAGGCCGGCGCCATTATACAAATTAGGTTGCGCCGTCTCATCCCAGGCAAAGCGCACGGCCACTGGCTCCGTGATTCCGGCGGCGGAAACCTCCACAGTGCCATTCACGATTTCAGCCTTGGCTGGCACAAATTTCCCGTCCGCACCGGCGATTGTGAACCACGTCAATGGCTGGTTGTTCCGGCTGATCAAACCACCCTCATCATGATTGAAGATCAAGATGACCTTATCCCCCTTGCGCTTCATCTTGCGAAACGTCGGGCCGGTGCTGACCAGATTTTGCCCATAAGTTTTGTTCCGGGCCAGCAGCGCCAGGCGATGGCCGACAGTCTGTTTGTCGCGCGGATGGATATCATTCAAGTCGTTCACCAAGTCGGTGGTCACCACCATGCCGGAACTTTTGAGGCAACGGGCGGCGCGAGATTGGATCGTCCAAAATTCCGGCAACGCGGTGGCCGAAGGCGCGCGCGGGATTTTTCCGCCGTAATATTTGTACGGGGCAATCTGCACAAAATAAAACGGGAACTCGCCCTCGTCCCAAATCGCGCGCCAGCCACCGACCAGCGCTGCCATTTTTTCAGCATAATCCATATAGGTAAAATCATTCGTCCCCCGCGCCGCCAGGTTTGCTTCTCCCTGATACCACAGCGCGCCACGGATGCCGAAGCCGGCGATCGGCGCGATCATCGCG
The DNA here is from genome assembly GCA_036498725.1 of Verrucomicrobiia bacterium. Classification (GTDB taxonomy): domain Bacteria; phylum Verrucomicrobiota; class Verrucomicrobiia; order Limisphaerales; family UBA11358; genus UBA11358. The sequence continues at coordinate 2,426 of DASYEY010000259.1, forward strand.
TTATAAATCACCATCGGCGCCGTGTTGGAGACTGTCTGGCCCGCAGGAATTTTGACGGTTGCCAAATTCGTCAGCGAAGGAATGGCTTCAAATCCGACCGGTGGGGTCCAAGGCTCGATCCGCGTTCCTCCCCAGGAAGATTCGATGAGACCCACCGGCACGTTCAAATTGGTATGGATTTCGCGGCCGAAAAAATACGCGGCAGCAGAAAATTTGATGCCCTCAAGGGCATTGGAATCACATTCGCGCCAGTCGTTGAATTTTTTAAGATCGCTTAACGGATCGGCGGATAAGACGCGCCCGACCTTGAACAAACGGATCTGTGGAAAATCAGCGGCGGCGAGTTCCGCTTCGTAATCAAACACCGGTTTTTGCCCCGGCTGCTGGCCGAGGGGTTTTTCCATGTTTGACTGGCCGGAACAAAGCCAGACTTCACCGATGAGGACATTGGTGAAAACTTTGGTGAATGGCTGTAAAACCATCACTTCTGCCGCATTGGGCAGCGATGAATTCAGGTGACAGACGATGGACAAGGTTTGCGGCCTGGCGCTGGCCTTCATTTTTCCCAACCGGACGAGCCACCGGCCATTGGCATCCGCCAGCGTGGTTTTCGTCTGGCCGTTAAACATGACGGCGACTTCCGCGCCCGGATTGCACCAGCCCCAGACCGGCACGCGCTGTTCTTGTTGCAACACCATGTTATCGCCAAAGATCGCCGGCAATCTCAAGTCGGCATGCGCGGACAAACCAGCGCAAAAGGAAACGACCCAAACCAGCCACCACGCCGGGCGAAGGAACGAGTTGTGCATGGAGGGATTCTGCGCTTCTATCACCGCTTGTGGCAAAACTATTTTGCCTGCCCGACCGCATTTGTTAGGCTGGCCGGGATGAGAATTTTCATTTGGTGCTTCAGTTGCCTGCTGGCCGCAACCGTTTCCGGCGCGGAACTGCATTTCAATTTTGCCGGATATTCTGACAGCGCCGCCTTGACAAATTTTCACGCGGCGCTCATCGGCGGCGGGGGCGCCCCGTCCTGGAAGATCATCGGCGCCGAGGTGCCCTCCGCCTTTCAAGCATTGCCCGGCCAGGCGCCATTGTTTCACCGCAGTTCGGTGCTCGCACAGACCAGCGAAGACATGACCGACGAACGGTTCCCGATGTTCATCTATGACGGCGCCACGTTTGATAATTTCAAGTTCACCACCAGGTTCGCCATCATCAGCGGCGTCGCCGAACAGATGGCCGGCGTGGTTTTTCGTTTTCAAAACTCGTCGAATTTCTACGTCGCCCGCGTCAGTGTGCTGGGAAAAAACATCCGCTTTTACAAGGTCGTGAACGGGGTGCGCTCGGATCCCATTGGTCCCGCCATTGAGATGGTCGCCGGCACCTGGCACACGCTCGCCGTGCAATGTGATGGCAATAAGATCCTGATCTCGCTGGACGATAAACTCGCCATGCCAGCGCTGGGCGACAATACCTTTGCGGACGGCAAGATCGGGTTTTGGACGAAATCCGACGCGGTCAGTTATTTTTCCGAAGCGACGATCAGCTACACCCCGCGCGTCCCGGCAGCGCAACAGATGATCACGGATCTGCTCCAACAACAGCCGCGCATCCTTGGCTTGCGGATTTACACCCAAACCGGCACGAATGCGACCCAGATTCTGGCCAGCAAGGATATTTCCGAGGTCGGCCAGGCCGGGACCGACGCGGAATTACAAGCCATCCTGAACGGCACGATTTTCTTCGGCCGCGATTCCGGCGCCGTGGTCGTGACGTTGCCCCTGCATGATCGGAACGGTGAATATATCGCGGCCGTCCGGGTGAAATTGAAATCATTCTTCGGCGAAACGCAGGACACGGCGGTAACCCGCGCAATGATAATCCAGAAAAAACTGGAGCAGGTCTGCACATCCGCCGAAAGTTTACAGAAGTGATCCGGCGCGCCATCAATGCCCCCGGACTTGCCCAGCGCGGCAATTATTTGTTTGCCGGCGCGGCATTGGTCGCGGCAGGCAACGGCGGGGTGGGCTGGATTTCCGATGCTGGAATGCGTCGCGTGCCGCCGACGATGGAAACTTCGCCATCATCGCCGACCACTAGTTTGGGGCGGCCGTTGAAACTGTCATAAATATCGCGTTTCAGCACTTCACAGTTGGGCGCAATGATGCAGTAGCTAAAGGATTGGCCGCCGGTCTGCCACAACACGTGCAACTGGCTTAAGCGGTCCACCCGTTCTTCCGGCTGGCCAAAAGACACCATTGGCCCCAAGGCCGCCACTTTGTAAACATACGATTCAGCCACATCGCTGAGCTGGATATAGAGCCGCAATTGCTGGCGCAAGAAATTGGCCTGTTCCAAGGTGTAACGACGCATCTCCGGCAAGCCGCCGGCTGACGGCAGACCAAAATCTTGCGACCATATTTTTGCGCCAGTCACGATGTCAATCACCTTGGCCGGGCTCATGATCGTCCGGTTCCAGTCCTTGATCGTCAATTGCGCGGTGATCCGGTAACGGCCCGGTTTGGTCATCGTAAAATAGGGCGCAATGTCCACGCGCTTGATTGCCAACTGGGAGGATTCCAGGTCAAATTCGCCAAGCACCGGCACTTCCGCCGTTTTATTGACGATGGAACCATCCGCCGATTCCACGCTGAATTTCAACCAGTTCGTCTCCGCGCCCAGATGCAGTTGCTGGCCGGAAAGGTTGGTGATCTTGACGGCCACCACCAGGGATTCACTGGTCAGGAAAGCGTCCTGTTCCGTTGAAACCTCGACCGTTACCTGCGCCGAAGCGCGAAAAAAAGTCAGGACTGCCAGCGCCAGGATGACCGGAAATGTTTTCATAAGCTTGAAACAAGTTAAACCTCTGCGGGCAGGTGGCAACGATAAATGTGGGGGGAAACATCCTCTGGCCATTGATTTTCACTTCCAATAATTCCAATCCACACTAGGGAAAAGATTATCGCGCGATTCAATTTCCGCGAGCCAGCCTTCATCCACCCGTGTGAGCGTGAGTTGCTCATGCAAGGCGATGAACCGGAGCAGATGATCTTTTACGCGCCGGCGCGCATAATCCGGGCTGGTGCCGGCGCGCAAAATAAACGGCCAGTCGCTTGCCTGCGCGAGGAGCAGTTCGCGTCCGGCCTGTTGGAGGGCGCGCTTTTGCAAAGCCGTGGTCGTTTTGCGTTTGGCATATTTTTTTGCCAGCGCGGTCATGCGTTCCTGCGCGATCTGCAAATGCGGGTAGATCCACTCGTTCGTTTCGTTCAGCCACACGCGCCAGTAACCTTCCTCGCCCCAACTGGACGCGCCGGGTGAAGCAATTTGATTCGTCGGGTGCCGGTGCAGGTATTCGCCGGGCGTGATCATCGCCAGAATCTTCTGCTCGTGAAATAATTTCCGGCCGAGGTAATCAAGAAATTCCGGGCCTTCATACCACCAGTGGCCAAATAATTCCGCATCGTAAGGGGCCACGATGATCGGCGGCCGGTCCAGGATGCCGGCGAGTTTCTGGATTTGTGCGAGGCGTTCGCCCAGAAAATGCGCGGCATGCTCGCTCGCCGCCGCCAACGCGTGGTCGCGCTGGTAAATCTCCTTCTGCCGCCCGCCACCGGTAATGCGGTAATATTTCATGCCGGTGAAACCACGGCTTTCCGGCGACGGCAGGTACGACCTGACGTAATCGAATTCCAGGTCGAAGCCGATGTCGCGATAGAAATCGCGGTAACGCGAATCGCCGGGATACCCTTCATGTTTGCTCCAGACCTGGCGTGAAGAATCGAAGTCACGGCCAAATGCCGCCACACCATTCGGCGTGAAGATCGGCGCGAACGTGCCGTAACGCGCGCGCGGCGTGGCGTGCAGCAACCCGTGCGTATCGAGAATGAACCAGCGAATGTTCGCCTCCTGTAAAAAACTTTCGACGCCCCCGGCATAAGCGCATTCCGGCAGCCAGATCCCGCGCGGATCGCGGTCAAAGCAACTGAAATAGTGATCGCGCGCGGTGAGAATCTGCGCCCGGACCGAAGGCGGATGATTGGCGATCAACGGCAGGAGGCCATGCGTTGCGGCCGTGGTGATAATCTCCAGACGGTTCTCATCCTGAAATTTTTTGAAGGCATTGATGAGGTTGCCGCTGTAAAACCGCCACGTTTCGCGGGCGAGCGAAAACTTGTGGTGATACATCCACGCGAGTTCGCGGAAACTGCGGTCCCAATGCGTGCGATGAATCTCATTCTCGGCCAGTTGGATCAGCCCGTTCAGATGCCGTTCGTAACGCCCGCGCAACAGCGGGTCAAGCAGCATCGCGCACAAGGTGGGCGAAAGGGAAAGCGTTATCTTCGCGTCAATTTGGTCCCGTTGCCAGCCTTCCAGCACCTGGATCAGCGGCAGATAGGTTTCCGTGATGGCTTCGAACAGCCAGCTTTCTTCCAGAAACTTTTCATGTTCCGGATGGCGCACAAACGGCAGGTGCGCATGCAACACGATGGAGAGATATCCTTGCATTCAAAATCCGGTTATCAATTTTTTGTGTGCTTTCATTCCGCTTTCTGCTCCATTTCGTGTTCCGTTTTCCCTGGTCGTTCCAGTGGAGTCGAACCCGGACTCAACGTCAAATGGAATTAGTTCACATGTCCAGTTTATCGGCGATCCAGGCCGCCAGGGCGCTGGCTTTGATCAACATGATGACTCCGGCCACCAACGGCAACGACTTGATAAAGCACGGGGAAAATTTCACCGGCACCCGGTTATGCTGGCTGATGGCGAGATATAACGTTAATTCAACCAGCGTCACCCCGATCAACGCGGCCGCGGTAAAACGAACAAACATCAGGGCTCCACGTTGCGGGGCTTCCATGCGAAAAAATCAAAGGTTGTCGGGCAACGGCGGTTTGAGCGAAGGATCTTGGGGATGCGTGCCCACGTCACCGAGATACTGGGTTTCGCGGATGAATTTCAAATCCGCCGCCCGCGCATCATCGCCGCTCGCGGAAACCGCCACCGCTGGCAAATCATATTTCCCGTCCGGCAACGCGAAACGATAGCTGAACGTGCCGTCGGAACGCAGTTTGATTTCGTGGCCGCCCAGCGTCACTTTCGCATCCGGCTCCGTGGCGCCGTAAATGATCAACTCCGCGTTGACATTGAACCAAAAGCCCTTGCTCTGCTCGGCGACACCGCCGCCGAAAGGACTGGTTGGGCTGGTCAAGCCGAAGCTGGAATTGCCAAAACCGCTGGCCGGCGATGAAACCTCCTGGGTCAACCGGCGACGGATCAGTTCAGTTATCTCCAGCGAACCCATCCAGATACGCCGTGTGGAATCAATGTTGACCACTTTGGCCAGCGCCTGCTCTTGTTGCGGAGTCCAGACCCGCGCCGGTCCGGGCACGACGCCGGAAGCAGCGCCGGAAGAATAACCGGAAACTTGGGGAGCTGAAAAAGCGGAGGCATTGAAACGGGGCAAATCTGGATGGCCGGCCCGCCGCAATTCTTCGATGGCCTGCGCGAGCGGAATATTGTCCCGCACGGCTTCCTCAATGATCTGCATGAGCCGCGCGAACGGAAATTCAAAGGGGATCGTGGCAAACTCCGCCGCATCATCCTTGGAAGCCGCGTCCGGGGGCGTGACCGTGCCGCTGGAAACAGCAACGCGCATCCATTTGCCCAGCGCGGAATAATAACCGAGTTCCGCTGCGTAGGAATTACCCGCGCGTTCGACGTGGGCGAACCAGTGGCGGGATTCGGGATGGACGTGGATTTCGTAAGCGGGATGACCTTCAATTTTACCGGCAAAGATGCGAAGAACGAGATGACCGTCGGTGGAGGCACTATTGAGTTCGAGCTGCTGTTCCCGGGTCAAATCCCAGTGGGCATACAACCAATGCGGATCGCGCGCGGTGAGGAACAATTTTTTTGTGCCGTAACTTTCCGGCAATTCCCCGCCGGAAAAGCTTTGCGCCGGCGGCGTGGCGCCGAGGGAATACTTTTCGCCGGGACCACTGGCTGCCATCGGCGTCGGGGCGTCGCCTTCCAGCAGGATGGCTGGCACTTCCGTTTTCTTTTTCCGGGCGTAAGTGCGACGGACAACCGTGGTAGCATCTACTTCGGTCGTCGGTTCAGCTTTTTTATCTTTGGGTTTAAGAATTTTTTTAGCAGCTGCGACAGCGGCTTCGAGCAATGGCTTTTTCTGATTTCGCTTGGGTTTAACCACAGTTGCTTTGGGAGCCTCCTGTGCAGACGCTGGCTTTTTTTTCATAAGACAATTCCAGGGTATGGCAGCGGAATGGTTGCCGGAGGTGATACTAGCCGGACACCATCGCGGAAGCAAATTTTTTCCCGTCACCAGAGATTGGGACTTGCTGTAAATTGCGCAGGCGTGTTAAGGTTGAAGCTAGTTTGGTATTCCATTTATCGGAGTCAGCCATGGCCAGAGAAGCCTTAAAACCAACCCTTATCTTCGTGGTAGATGATGAGCCGTTATTGCTTGATCTCGCGGCAATAATCATCAATCCCATGGGTTTCGAGGTGCGGACGTTTCGCGACCCCGAAGTCGCGCTGCGGGAATACATCAACGAACCGCCGGATTTGATCATCACCGATTACGCCATGGGCCGTATGAGTGGCATGGATCTGATTCGCGAATGCCGGCGGATCAATCCCGATCAAAAGATATTATTGATCAGCGGCACCGTGGATGAACACGCCTTTGCAGAATCCGCCATCCGTCCCAATCGTTTCATGGCAAAACCTTATCAATTCGTCGAGTTTTCCAATTGCATCCACGAATTGCTCGCCGCAGAATAAAACCGGTTCGGAATCATTGCGCCCGACCCAGCCATAAACCTCATGAAAAAAATTAAGAAGCCGCTCATTGTGATTCTGCTCGTCCTTATCGTCATCGTGTTCGTCGTCGCCGTCGTGGTGAGTATGAACCTTGATAAAATTATCAAGACCGCTGTCGAAACTGTGGCCCCAACCATCACGAAAACCACCGTGACCCTGGACAGCGTCAAATTATCGCTCCTCACCGGTTCGGCCAGCCTGAACGGCCTCGTCATCGGCAATCCAGAAGGTTATAAAACACCTTTTGCCATCAGCGTCGGCAAAGCCGCCGTCAGTCTTTCACCCGGGTCCTTGTTGTCGGATAAAATTGTGGTCAAATCCGTTGAAGTGCGCGCCCCGGAAATCAGCTTTGAAGGCAATCCCTTGGGTGCGAATAATCTCGGTGCCATTCTGAATAACTTAAAAGGGGCGCCCACCACAAATGCACCCGCCACCACCGCATCCGGCAAGCCCGCCAAAAAACTACAAGTGGATGACCTCCTCATCACGGGTGCCAAAGTCCACGCCAGCATCAACGGTTTGAACAGCCTGACCAGTCTCGTTGGCATCAATACCAATACCTTCACGATCACGATTCCGCCGATCCACCTCACCAATTTGGGCCAGGGCCCCGACGGCATCACAGCCACGGATTTGGGGAAAACGATCCTGACGCAGATCAGTTCGGCCGCGATCAAAAGTGTTGGTGATTATGCCAAAACCAATTTGACCAGCGCGGCCAATAGTCTCCTGAATGGCGTCAAATCCAGCAATACCGTGGATAAGATCAAAAAGGGACTCGGCGGATTTTTGGGCAAGTAAACCCCAAGTTCACAGCGCCTTCGGCGGGGGATTTTTGACGAGCGGATACAAATTCGGGCAGCAGCCCATTGTCTGGCAAAAGGCCTGGCTGAAATGGCTCAGGCTGGAATAACCCACTTCCATCGCGGTTTCCGTGACATTAAATTTGCCGCTCAGCAATAACTCAGCCGCGCGCTCCATCCGCAACTGACGCAGATATTGTGGAATCGTCACGCCCAGTTCCTGGGAAAAAGTGCGGCTTAGATGAAACGGGCTGCAACCAACCCGCTTGCCTAATTCCAGCAAATCCGGCGGTTCCACCAGATTTTCACGCAAGATGATGACGACCTTGTTTACCCGTTCGCTGGCAACGCGCCGCTGGCGTTCGCAGAAAAATTCGTCTTTGACCGAGACGAAGAAAAATTCCGACATCAATTCCAACACCTTGCTTTCAAACCAAACAGCGCGACCGGGGAGCGGCGCCGGCGAATGCTGCAACATCGGGATCAGCCGTTGCTGCTCCGTGGTAAGCCGCCGCACTTCCGAAATGGCGCTGGCAGGTTTTTTGTCCTCGATCAATGCCTGAATCTGCGGATGCAAACCGGTTTTCGTATCGGCAAACCGGCGCTTCAAAAATTCGCGGGAAATCTCAATGGTGATGAACTGGTGCCGTTGCTGCGGCAAGCGGCGTGCGGATAACGGTTCGCGGCCGGAGGAATAAAACGTCGCGTTGCCCGGAGGCAATTCCTGATGCCGTCCCGCCAGATCAAATTCCGCGTGACCATCCACGTTCAGGCAAATCTCAACACTATCTGGATGAAAGCTGTCGGCCAGTTCCAATGGCGCAGCACATTCAAAATCGTGCCATTCCACGCTAAAACCACTCTGTTGGAAGCCAGACCAGAGCGGACGCCAGCCCGCGCCGAAAGCACGCCATGTAGACGCTTCACTAAAAGCGTCCGACACGCGGGTCCGTTTCCTGGCGGGAATATTCGCAACCATCTACCTCCCATAGTACCCGTTACGGGCATATTTTCAAGTAGCGATGCTCCAATCTGGCGCGAGCATCACTCCATGGCGGAAGCATATACGACATTCGTAATTTCGGCATGGACCAACTCGAGAACGATATTGCGCCCAGAATCACCGCGCAAAAATCTGCCGGATCACGTCTTCGATCGGCACTTCCTGGATATCAATATCGGTCACCGGCAATTCATCCAATAACGCCTTGCACGTGGCGATCACACGGTCACGCTTCACTTTGAGAGTGATGGCGCCGGCTGTTCGCTCGACGACTTCACCGTAGCGCGCAAGGTTTTCGACCGACACTTTATCGGCCTGGTCACATTGGATGCTGACAAATTTAAAATCCGCAAAGCGATCCACGATCTCGCTTAATTTGCCGTCAAAAAACAACTTGCCGTGGTCAATGATGATGACACGTTTGCATAGTTCCTGGATGTCGGCCATGTAATGGCTCGTCAGCAGGATCGTCGTTTTTTGCTCCTCATTATGCCGGCGCAAAAATTCGCGCACCGTCTTTTGGGAGATGACATCCAAACCGATGGTGGGTTCGTCTAAAAACAATATTTTGGGCTGATGCAACAGGGATGCGATCAGCTCCATCTTCATGCGCTCGCCCAGCGAGAGTTCGCGGACGTTGACATTCAATTTCTCTTTTACGCCCAGTAATTCCGTCAATTCGCCCACCGTACGGTTAAAGCGATCCGGGGGAATGCCGTAAATTTTGGCATTCAATTCCAACGACTCACGCGCCGGCAAATCCCACCACAATTGATTTTTCTGGCCGAGCACGAGCGCGAATTGCCGGCGATATCCATCGGCACGTTCCCAAGGCGTATAACCAAGTACCCGGGCTTCGCCGCTAGTGGGATAAAGCAAGCCTGCCAGCATTTTCAACGTGGTGGTCTTGCCGGCACCGTTCGGGCCGAGAAACCCGACAAATTCGCCGGGCTCAATCTTGAAGCTAACCTCGTTGACGGCCAGGGTCTGTTCGTATTGCCGCCGCCAAAGACCTTTCACGGCGCCCATAAAGCCGGGCGACTTTTTATAAGTGCGAAAGGCGCGGGTAAGCTGATTAACTTCGATGACGGGCATGAAAAAGTTTAATTCTCAATTTTGAATTTTTAGTTCCCCCACAAGATTCACTAAAAACTTAAAATCCAAAATTTAAAACGCTTTTCACCGCATCAACTGCTTTTCCAGATAGCTGACAACCTGGCGGACGTTGGCGTCCACTTCCATGCGGTCTTTGACCAACCGGCAGGCATGCAGCACCGTGCCGTGATCGCGTCCGCCGTAAGCTTCACCGATGGTGTTAAGCGAGCTTTCGGTCATCTGCCGCGAAAGATACATGGCGATCTGCCGCGGAAAAGCGATGTTTTCCGGGCGACGCTTGCTGGTCATGTCCGCAAGGCGGATGTCGAAGTGTTCCGCCACCTTTTTTTGGATGACTTCAATGCTGATGGTCTGGCGGCCTTCTTCGTGCAAAATTTCGCGCAACAAACCTTCGACGACCTCAATCGTCAATTTTTTACCGGTCAACGACGCATACGACGCCACGCGGATCAAGGCGCCTTCGAGCCGCCGGATGTTTGTGCGGATGCGCGTCGCCAGAAAATTAATCACGTCATCGGGCAACGCCACGTTCATGATCTGCGCTTTTTTATTGAGAATCGCCAGGCGCATCTCGATATCCGGTGGTTGCAAATCTGTGACCAGACCCCATTCAAACCGTGAAACCAAACGATTTTCCAAACCTTGGATTTCGCTCGCCGGCCGGTCGCACGTGAGCACGATCTGCTTGTGCGCTTCGTGCAACGCATTGAACGTATGGAAAAATTCCTCCTGAATCCGCTCCTTGCCCGCGAGAAATTGGATGTCGTCAATCAACAGAACATCCGTTTGGCGATATTTCTTACGAAATTTCGCCAGTTGATTGTTCTGGATGCCATCAATGTATTCGTTTGTGAATTTCTCCGACGAAACATAGGCGACCCGCGCACCCTTTTTGGTGCCGCCGACATGCTGGCCAATCGCGTGCAATAAATGCGTTTTGCCCAGCCCTACACCGCCATATAAAAAAAGCGGATTATACGATTTGCCCGGGGCTTCCGCCACTGCCTTGGCCGCCGCGTAGGCGAAATTGTTATTGGCGCCGACCACGAAAGTGTCGAACGTGTTCTTCGGATTAAAATGGAGGTCGCCATTGACACTGGCGCGTTCCGCCGCGGTTTCCGGCTTAACCTTTGACGCCGGAGCTGATTTGACTGGCACGGTGGTGACCGGGGTCGGCGGGGTGATGCCGTTCACCTTGAGTTTGACCTGCAATTTACAGCCAGCGGCGATCGCCACGGCGTCTTGCATCAGGCTTAAATAATTATCCTTGAGCCAGACTTCGGAAAATTCGTTCGGCGTCTCAACGGTGATCTGCTGCCCATCCATCGCGCAAGCGCGTAAAGGAGCGAACCACATGTTGAACGTATCACGGCTCAATTTGACGCGGAGATGCTCCTGCGCCGTATCCCAAATTTTTTCTGCGGAAATCTGCATGTTATGCCGTCAATACCCAGTTTTTTATGTCGTTATTCACTTTGCCGATTTACCAGCGCTTTTGCTTGAGCCGGTTGCCAGTCAACCGCGCACGCGTTCGATATTCAAGCCAAAACATGAAAAGTTTTACCCCTGAACCCAGTTCCAAAATTTTCAAACCGCGATAAAACACTTGTTTTAAGCCGCTTTTAACCATTTTTCATCCCTGACTCGCCGGATCTTCAACCCGTCGCTCAAACCTTGGGGAAAACATTTTGAATAGCGACAACGGTTTTAGGTCATTGACCTGACAATTTCGAGGACAACATATTAACTTTTATTCACAAGTTATTCACATTCATTTTTATTGACATCTAATCGTAACATTCCCGCCTGACAACCACCCTGAAAATAGGGGCTGCGCTTGAGAAAATCAGACTGGTTCGGGGCACCCCGGATGGGCCACACCGGAGTTTTTCGAAAAAAGAATGAATCTTTCCCCAACCCCATGGTCTACCTCTTGTTCCTGTTAGTAAGTCTTGTGAACTTATGAACGTCAGTTTTGTTGAGTAGTTTCACTTATACTTTGTTTTGCGTGTTGACAGAAATAAGAAGTAATGATTTAATGTACACAGTTGCAGGCGGTACCAGTTACAGACTGACAACTTGATCTTTGAAGATTTTTTAAATTTCGGCCCGGTCTTGAGTGCAGTATCGGGCGCGAGTTCTCCGTAATCCTACGTTGTGCTCATTTCGAATTCCCCGGGTTCTTCGGCCATCCTCTGGCTGACTAACCCGGTTTTTTCATTTTAAGGGGCGCGTTTTTTAATTTTGTCCGCTTTCGCCTGATTCCAGCTAAATCAAAGCTTGCAACCGCCTCCGCGTGGGTGAAAATTAACTTCAATGAGGGTTATATCGTTGGTTTCAATCCGTTTGAAAGCGTTGTTCCTGTTGGGCTTCGTTGTCATTTTCAACATCAGTCATGCGCAAAGCAGCGTCAATCTCCGCGTCATGTCGGCAAACTTGAACGGCGATGCGCAAAAATATCAACCTTTTGCCATCCGCATTTTTCAAGGATTGAAGCCGGATATCGTTGCCATTCAGGAGTTTAATTACAGCAACAATGCCGATGCGGACATACGTGCAATGGTGGACACCGCCTTCGGAACGAATTTTTATTATTACCGCGAACCCTATACCGCTAATGGCGATATCCCAAACGGCATCATCAGTCGTTACCTGATTGTAAATGCCGGCTCATGGGCGGATGCCCAGCAATCCCTGCCCAACCGTGGTTTTGCTTGGGCTCAGATCCAATTGCCGGGAACTAATTTTCTCTATGTTGTCAGTGTGCATCTGCTGACAAGTACGGCGACGGCGCGGGCAGCGGAGGCGACCGAGCTACAAGGTTATATTCAGACCAATTTCCCCGCCAACGCCTGGATTGTGCTGGCTGGCGATTTCAATACCGGTTCGCGTACGGAAACGTGCATGGGCACATTTAAGACTTTTTTGAGCGATTCACCGATTCCGGTGGATAATGTAGGCAATTCTGACACAAGCGAGAATCGCAACAATCCGCACGATTATGTCCTGCCCAGCTTTGCCTTCACTAATCTGGAAACCGCCACGGTTCTGCCATCACACAGCTTTCCCTCCGGATTGGTGTTTGATTCGGCGGTTTACACGCCATTGAGCGATGTTTCTCCAGTCCAATCGGCCGATTCCGGCATGGCGCAACACATGGCGGTGATGAAAGATTTTCTGATTCCAGCGACCGGCGGCATCACCAACGCGCCGGCCATCACCGGCCAGCCGACCGGTCAGACTAATGCGGTCGGTGCCGTCATTTCATTTACCGTCACCGCCAACGGGGGTGGCACCTTGAATTATCAATGGCAATTCAACGGCACCAATATTTCCGGTGCCACCGCCAACCCGCTGGCGCTCGCCAGCGCGCAGCTCACAAACAGTGGAAATTATTCCGTTATCATCACCAACCTTTACGGCAGCATCACGAGTTCCGTTGCTACGTTGCTGATCACCAACGCATCACCAGCCATTACGACTCAACCGCAAAGCCAGTCCATTGCGGTCGGACAAACCGCCACTTTCAGCCTCGCCGCCACCGGTACGTCACCGCTGAATTATCAATGGCAGTTCAACGGCACCAACATTTCCGGCGCGATCACCAATCCTTTTTCCCTCATTAATGCCCAGTTGACCAATACGGGAAATTATTCGGTGATCGTCAGTAATTTCGCCGGCAGCGCGACCAGTTCAGTGGCCATCCTGACGGTAAGTCCGCCATCCACCAACGCACAAGCTGTGCTGGCGGGTTGGGATACCAGTGGCCTGTCCAAATACGGCCCCTCACCGTTTGCTCCAACCACCAGCGCGCCTAATTTGACCATCACCGGACTGACCCGCGGCAGCGGCGTGACCACCTTGAATACGGCTTCAACCAACTCTTGGGGCGGAAATGGTTTTGATGCCGCCAGTGAAAGCGCGGCGATCACCGCTAATGATTATGCGACCTTCGCCATCGCCGCCAATGTGGGCTATACGGTTTCCTTCAATTCGCTGAGCCAGTTTGGATACAAACGTTCCACTACCGGGGCAACCAATGGCGTGCTGCAATTCCAGGTCGGCTCCAGTGCCTTCACGGACATAGCCACGTTTTACTATTCGTCCACTGCTAACGCGTGGTTGCCAGCGGTTGACCTCTCAGGAATTGCCGCTTTACAAAACGTCGGATCAAACACAGTTGTGACGTTTCGCCTCGTCAATTACAAAGCCTCGGGTTCCGCTGGTAATTGGTATATCACCGATGTCAGCGCGGATGCCTCACCCGATTTTGCCATTCAAGGATCTGTTAATGCGGTTGTCTCTGCCACCAATGCGCCTGCCGTCATTGGCGCACCAGCCTTTGCCGGTGGCCAGCTTCAATTCTCGGTTGGTGGCACCGTTGGTGGAAATTACATTGTACAAGCCAGCACTAATCTAACTGGCGGAAATTGGATTTCTCTCCTAACCAATCAAGCACCATTTATCTTTAACGATACAAACATTGTGGAATCGCAACAATTTTATCGTGTGGTGGCTCCTTAAATTTGGCGATCAAAACAACGATTTGCAATTGAACTCGACTGGGTGGAAGCTGTCTACTAATGCGAATTGCATGAAATTGTCCGGCATCACCCGATTTAAGAAAAAAAGCCAGTTGATCTTGCTGGCGAGCGTTACCGGCCTGCTGGCCACCGGTTGCCAGACCTATCAACAGCAAAACAAAGTCATCACCAACTGGCAGGAAGGCCGGTTAAACGAAGCAGCGGACAAAGCCAAAAGTTTGGCGGATAAAAACGCCAATAACCGTGATGCCATCGTCTGGCGATTGGAAGAGGGTTCCGTTCTGCGTGCCGTGGGCCGTTATGACGATAGCAATCAGGCCTTTGATCTGGCTCAGGACAAGATTGACGATTATGCGCGACGGGCCAAAGTTCGCGTCGGCCAGGAAGCTGGCGCTTTATTCTCCAATCAAGCCACGCTCGATTATGAAGGGCGCTCTTATGACGGCATCATGCTGAATACCTATAAGGCACTGAATTATCTGGCTCTGGGTGAAGCCGACAAAGCGCGGCCGGAACTGATTCACGCCTATCAACGCCAACAGGATGCGGTGGATGCAAATAAAAAGCGCATCGCCGAGGCGCAGGCAGCCGTGGATCAAAGTAAGGATAAAGCGGCGATTGAACGCGCCCAAAATGATCCGCAACTGCAATCGCAAATCACCACCGCCACGGCCAATCTGGATTCGGTCAAAGTTTATGCCAATTACGTGAATCCGTTCACCGTTTACTTGGACGGCCTATATTTTATGGCAGATGCGTCGGACGCTTCGGACCGGGAACGCGCCCGCAAATCGTTTGAGCGGGTCAACGAATTCGTTCCGGGCAATACCTACGTCAAACAGGACTTGACGCTGGCAAATGATGTCATGGCGCAGAAATCGTTACTGCCAACCACCTACGTAATTTTTGAAACCGGCTGTGCGCCGCAACGCGGCCAGGTGCGCATTGATATTCCCATCATTGTTTTCAAGGTCTCTTACGTGGGCGTCGCTTTTCCCACCTTGCAGTTTCAAGGAAATTATATGCCCAGCTTGACGGTCGTGGCTGACAATCACAGTTTTCCGACCGAATTGGTCGGCAGCATGGATAGTGTGATCACTTCGGATTTCAAAAATGAAGAGCCGGCAGTCGTCACCAAGACCATCGCGGCCACTGTGATCAAAGCCGTGGCCGCCTATGCCGCCAATGACGCGGTCGGGCAGGCTGGCGGTGATTTGGGGGGCTTGTTGGCCCAGATTGGCACGGCGGTTTATCAAGCAGCGGTTAATATTGCCGATGAGCGCACTTGGACTACGTTACCCAAGGAATTTCAAATTGCGCGGGTCCCCACTCCCGCCGACCGAAAAATTGATTTGATTACCCCATCCGGTGTGAAAACATCCGTCAACCTTGAACCGGGCACGGTGAATGTGGTGTACGTTAAATCCATCAACGCCGTCACCCCGATGTTAGTGTCGCAATTCAAATTAAAATGAAAACTTCAATTTCCTTTCTCGGTGCCATCGCCGCCGGCGCGCTGGCCTTGACGGGTTGCGCCACGGTTAACACCGTGGAGAACAGCCAAAAGTCCGGCCAACGTTACCCCATCGCCGACCAACGCGTGATCACCGATGAAAGTTTCAACAGCCGGGTGGCCGTGATCGGCGTGAATGCGGCGACCACCTCTGGCAACCTGCTCAAAGTGCAGGTGGAATTGGAAAACCACAGCAGTTCCATTCAACGTTTCCTCTACCGTTTTGAATGGTTCGACGCCAACGGCATGCAGATGAACAACATCGTCTCCGCGAACATCCCCGAACAGATTGAAGGCGGCGAAAGCAAATTCATTTACAGCGTCGCACCCAATCCCGTCTGCAAAGATTTCCGCGTCAAATTCATTGCCGCCAAATGATCCCCATTTTAACCAATCAAATTATGAAAAATAAAATCCTCCTCCCGCTTGGTCTGGCTGCGCTGACGGCCGTTTTTGCCGGTTGCGGCACCGACGCCCATTATGTCCAGACGGGCGACAAAGAACAGTTGGTCAATCTGGGCCAGATCAACATTCAGGACTACGCCAATGCGGCCAGTGATGCCGTCAAAGACTTGCTCGCTTCCGGTGCCTTGGACCGGGTCCCGACCCCGCCAGCACTGCTGGAAATCAGCCGGATCGTGAACAATACCAGCCAGCAGATTGACACCGATTTGCTGACCAAGAAAATCAGCATCGCCTTGCTGCAAAGCGGTAAAGCGGTCACCAAGATCGTTGATCCGTTGGCGAGCAACTATCATCAGGAACTTCAGGGCTCGGACACAAAAGTCACGCGTCTGCCAGATTTCACGCTGTCGGGGAAAATCATTGAAACTGTCGAACGCGTTGGCGACACCCGCCGCACGACTTACAGCTTCCAGCTTTCGTTGAACGATACCCGGAATGAAATCCAGGTTTGGGAAGGTGAAAAGGAAATTGGCAAGCAAGGTACGCGCTCGTCGGTTGGTTTCTGAGACCGGCATAAAAACAGAGCGGCCGCCAAATCTTCCTCGTGCTCGTCGTCATCCTCGTCCTCGACGGATGGGGAAATCGAGGATGAGGGCGAGGACGACGATGAGCTTGACGTTAAGCTCATGCAATAGGTTTCTGAACTTGTTTTTTTCTGCGCGGTGGAATTCCTATTCCGCCGCGCTTTTGATTTCGCCGGTAGCCAGCCGCGTTTTTAATTTCTGGCCAGCTTTCACCCTGGTTGCATTACGCAACACTTTTCCCGTGGTCGCATCCATCGTGATCGAATAGCCACGCGCCAGCACCTGTTCCGGCCCGAGTGCGTTCAAACGCCTTTCCAACTGCCGCAACGCCTCGCGGCGCAGTTTCAATCGTTGTGACGGCTGCGCGCGTAAGAATCTTCCCGCCAGATTTCCCAATACCAGACTGCGTGATCGCGCGGCGGATTTAAGATTACGCAACAAGCCAGACTGTAAATCATCGAGCCGCTGCAATGATTCATCCAACCGCCGCCGGGGGTGTAATCGGGCCAAACGGGCGGCAGCCGAATCAAAACCATCCCGCGCTGAATTCAGCCCGCGTTGGACCGCACGATGCAATAAGGCCGGCGCTTCGGCGATGAATTCACGGCTCGCGAACACATCTTCCGTGATGATCTCCGCTGCCGCGCTGGGCGTCGCCGCCCGCACGTCCGCCACAAAATCTGCGATGGTGAAATCAATTTCATGCCCCACGGCGGACACCACCGGGATGGCCGATTCAAAAATCGCCCGCGCTACAACTTCTTCATTGAACGCCCACAAATCTTCCAATGATCCGCCACCGCGCGTGATCAAGATTAAATCGAGCTTGGCTGAAGTGTTCAATTGTGAACTTGAATCCGAAGCAACATGGTAACGATTCAACAATTCAACCGCCTTTGCGATCTCTTCCGCCGCCCCCGCCCCTTGCACGCGCGCGGACACCAGGATGATCTCCAGTCCGGGATTTCGTCGTTGCACGACATGCAACACATCGCGAATGGCCGCACCCGTCGGAGAAGTCACCAAACCGATGCGCTGTGGATAACGGGGTAAAGGACGCTTCCGCTCCGCCGCAAATAGACCTTCCGCCGCTAATTTTGCTTTCAGTTTTTCAAATGCGACCTGCAAAGCCCCAACCCCTTGCAGTTCCAGCGACCGCACAATGAGTTGATATTGCCCGCGCGCTTCGTAAACCGTCAGATCGCCTTGCAATAAAACCTTTTGTCCGTCCGTCAGCGATCCACGTTGCGCAACTTTTTCGCGGCTGAATAGCACACAGCTTAGCTGCGCACCTGCATCCTTTAGGGTGAAATAGATGTGACCAGAGCTTTGCGCACGCAGATTCGTGATCTCACCGCTGACCCAAACCTGGCCAATCTGCTTCTCCAGCAGCGCGCGAACCGTCTGGGTCAGTTCCGAGACGGATAAAACCTTCCGCACCTCTGCCGGCGTAAATAATTCGCCAAAATCCCACTGTGACTTGCTTTTGCTCATCCAATTTGTCCGCCCATTCAATCACGGATGACGGCCGATGAACAACCGATAAAAATCGCCTCATAGATTGCGCACGCCGGGTGCAATCGCGCCAAAACCCCTCTGCGCGTTCGTTGACACCCTTTTTCGCCGCTGTTACCGTGTACGTTCTTAAATTTTGCGATGGAATATAAAGATACATTGAATCTGCCGCGCACGGACTTCGCCATGAAGGCCGACCTCGTCACGCGTGAGCCGGAACGCCTGAAAAAATGGCAAACCGCCAAACTTTACGAGAAAATTCAGGCCGCACGTGCCCAGTCAGAAAGGTTCGTACTGCACGATGGGCCGCCGTTCGCGAATGGCGATGTGCACGTCGGCACCGCGCTGAACAAGATTCTCAAGGATATCATCATCAAGTATCAGACCTTGCGCGGCAAAAACGCGCCTTACATTCCCGGGTGGGATTGCCATGGTCTGCCGATTGAATTCAAGGTTTCCCAAGAGATGCGCAAAGCCGGCAATACCGATGCCGACGCCGCAACCATCCGCAAAGCCTGCGAAGCCTACGCCCGCAAATACATTGACCTGCAGCGCGAACAATTCAAACGCCTCGGCGTGCTCGGCGATTGGGAAAATCCGTATCTCACGCTGAACAAGGAATACGAAGCCGACGAACTGCGGATGTTCGCGGACATCGTGGCCAAAGGCTTTGTTTATCGCGGCAAAAAGCCGGTTTACTGGAGCATTCCCTGTCGCACTGCCTTGGCCGAAGCCGAAGTGGAATACCAGGATCACGTCAGCCAAAGTGTGTTCGTGAAATTTCCCGTTATCGGCCAGGAAAAAACGTTCGTCGTCATCTGGACCACGACGCCTTGGACGCTGCCCGCAAACCTTGCGGTCGCTTACAACAAAGAATTTCAATACGTCAAAGCCACAGTCGGTGACGAACATTACATTCTCTTTCGTGGTTTGCTGCCCAAAGTGGCGGAAAAATGCGGGTGGGTGAATGTCACTGAAGCTCCCTTTCCGCCCGACGAGCTTGCGAAGTTGCAATATCAACATCCGTTCTGTAATCGCACGGGCAAAGCTTTTGCCGCTGATTTCGTCACGGCTGAAACCGGCACGGGTTTTGTGCACATCGCGCCCGGGCACGGTGCCGACGATTACAACTTGGGCCGCGCAAATAAACTGCCGATTTATTCGCCCGTAAACGACGATGGCGCGCTGGCATATTCCAATGAATTGCCCGTCGAGCAACAGATGCCCGCCGAAATGGTTGGCAAATCCATCCTGGAAAAACATGGCAAAAGCGATGCCAACGAAGCCGTACTGCATGAACTCCGTCTTCGCCACGCGTTGTTGCACCAGGAAAACTATCATCATAGCTATCCGCATTGCTGGCGCAGCAAAACGCCCATTATTTTCCGAGCGATGGACCAATGGTTCATCAAGATTGATGCTCCCACTTTTTTTAGTTTGAACGAATCAGAAGGCAGGTCATTTCGCCAAGATGCGCTCGCAGAAATTGATCGCGTGAACTGGATTCCTGATTGGGGCGTCAATCGCATCAAAGGTGCGGTGCAATCGCGTCCCGATTGGTGTATTTCCCGCCAACGCACTTGGGGCGTGCCGATTCCCGCATTTTATGATGCAAGCGGAAACGCCATTCTCAATAAAGACATCATTTGCAACGTCGCCAAACTGATCGAGCAGCATGGCTCTAACATCTGGTTTGAAAAATCTGCCGCCGAACTTTGGTCGCAGGTTAAACCGGAGAATTGGAGTGGCGCGGAAGCGGTTTCCAAATCCAGCGACACGCTCGATGTGTGGATTGATTCCGGCAGTTCCTCGCGCGCGGTGTTGAAACAGCGCAAGGAATTGCAGCACGATAAAAAATCCGGCAATGAAGTCTGGCAGGCCGATGTTTACCTTGAAGGCAGCGACCAGCATCGCGGTTGGTTTCAATCCTCATTGTTGCTTTCGCTCGCGGGCAATGACGCCGCCCCGTTCAAGACCGTTTTGACGCACGGCTTCATGGTGGATGCCGATCGGGAAAAAATTTCCAAGAGCAAGCAAGGCGCTTATGAAAAACCGCAGACCGCCGAAGCCTACGTCAAAAAGTATGGCGCGGATGTCGTCCGCCTGTGGGTCGCGTCGCAGGATTATCGCAGCGACATTGTCGTGAGCGAAGAGCGCATCAATAAAGTCGGCGAAACTTATCGCGCCATCCGCAACGCGTTGCGCTATCAACTCTCGAATCTCTACGATTTTGACCCGGCAAAACACACGGTGGCTGATGATCAATTAACCGGCCTCGACCGCTGGGTTCTCGGCGAATTTTCCAAACTGGAAACCGAAGTCATCGCGGCCTACGACGCCTACGAATTTCACGTCGTCTATCAAAAGATCAGCCAGTTCATTGCGGTGGAACTGTCTTCGATCTACCACGATGTCATCAAGGACCGGATGTACACCGACGCCACGAATTCATTGCGCCGCCGTTCAACGCAAACTGCGCTGCACCGTCTTGTAACAGGCCTGTGCCAGATGCTGGCACCGGTTCTCGCCTACACGGCGGATGAAGCCTGGGAGTTTGTGCCGGGTAAGAAAACAAACTCGGTGCATGAAGCAGTTTGGCAGCCGTCCTTATTTCAATTGCCGAATGGTGAAACCACCACGTGGCACTTATTACTTAGCTTGCGGACAGCCGTCTTGCCGGAACTGGAAAAAGCCCGTCAGTCCAAGAGCATTGGCAAGGCACTGGAAGCAAAAGTCATTCTAACCGGTGGCAGCGCAGCCGTTGTCGGTGATAGTAAAGAAGCCGTCAGTGCCCTGCGCGAATTAGTTAATGTTTCACAATTAACTTTAACCGGTAAAGCTGGTGAACCGGATGTCGTTTCTGTCGCCAAGGCCGATGGCCAGAAATGCGAACGTTGCTGGCATTGGGAAATGGATATTGGCCAAAATACCGAGCATCCAACGATTTGCGGCCGTTGCGTGGAAGCGGTCAAGTCTTTCAAAGCTTGATCAATCTTATCGAAGCTAACCGCCTGTGATCACTATCGCAGGCGGTTTGTTTTTGGCAGTTTTTATGATAGCTTGCAAGCCGTACGGCAAAACTGCATTCAACCATGGGTCATTTGCAAGATTTTCACAAAATTGCCCCTTCTCTTTTGCCTCTGATAAATTAAACTGGAATTTCTTAATTTTACTTAAAAATATGGCTGCTGATACCTCTGTTGTGAAACCTGTCGAAGCGCCGCCACTCGCGCCGCTCAACCTGAAATCCCGTCTGGCCTCCACTCCCAAGGCCGCACCGAAATTTTCGGTGAAAGTGAAAAATACCGCAGGCACCGATGTCGTGCTCGGCGACCCACGCGCTACCCGGGCGCTCGTCGCCTTGATGGACGTGCACGCGGTGGTTGGCGGGGCCGCCTGCCATTGGGGCGGACCAGCGGCGTTTGCCGAGATGAATGCAGCCATTCACGGCGTTCTATTCGCCACGGCTGGCCGCGAATGGCATGAAGCATTCAACTACGTCAACGACGCCGGCCACGCGGAAAACGGGGTGTATGCCTTGCGCGCGAATTATGGTTTTGACGGCATGACGCTTGATTCCCTGAAAGGTTTTCGCGGCGTCCACAGCAAACTCACCGGCCACGGTGAATCGCATTTGAACCCCGAGGGCGTTCTGGTGAGTAATGGCCCGCTCGGTTCGTCCCTGCCTCAAGCGCAAGGACTGGCCATCGGCGATAAGATCGCCAAGCGCGATCGCATCACAATTTGTGTCGTATCCGATGGCGCGAGCATGGAAGGTGAAGCGAAAGAAGCCTTTGCCGCCATTCCCGGTCTCGCGGCCAAAGACCGTGTGAATCCGTTCGTTTTGCTAATCTCCGACAACGACACCAAACTTTCCGGACGCATCACGAAAGATTCTTTCTCGATGCAACCGACGTTCGCAGCCATGGGCACACTCGGCTGGAATGTCATTCACGTGCCGCATGGCAATGATTTGTCCGAAGTCTATCTCGCGCTGGAAAAAGGCATCGCCGCCGCCAAAGCAAACCCGAAGCAACCGGTCTGCATCCTTTGTAAAACGGTCAAAGGCTACGGCATCAAGGCGACCGAGGAAAATTCCGCCGGCGGCCATGGTTTCCCGCTCGCAAACGGTGAAAAGATCGTGGATTGGATGATAGAATTGTTCAAAGGCGACACGGTTCCGACCGAACTGATGACTTGGGCACAGGCGTTGCGTGCCGATTGGGAAAAGAAGGAAGCCGAGAAAAAAGCGAAAGCCGAGGCTGCCGCGAAAGCTGGCACATCCGCACCCGCAAAGCCGAAGACGGACAAGGTTCAGTCTGGTCTTGCCCGCGCTGCGGTCCGCGCTGCAACGGAAGGTTTGCCGGTGTATTCCGTTTCGTCTGACGTGCAAGGCTCGACTGGTATCAGCCTGTTCCAAAAAAGTTTTCCTGAGCGTTTCATCGAAGTCGGCATCGCTGAAGCCAACATGATCAGCACCGGCGCTGGCCTATCGAAAGCCGGTTTCATTCCGATCGTGGATACGTTCGGCCAGTTCGGCGTCACGAAAGGTAATCTGCCGCTCACGATGGCTGCGCTCTCGCAAGCGCCGGTCATCGCGATGTTTTCGCACATTGGCTTTCAAGACGCGGCGGACGGTGCCAGCCATCAGGCCACGACGTATTTCGCAGCCGTTTCGGCGATCCCGCACACGATTGTCATCGCGCCCAGTTGCGCGGATGAAGCCGAGTCGTTGATGTATCAAGCCATCAAACAAGTGGCGGCTGATCGGGCGGCTGGTAAAGACGGCCATAGTTATATCTTCTTCGTTGGCCGTGAGAATTATCCGCTGACCTGGATCGAAGGCGCACAGTATCCGTGGGGCAAAGCACAGGTGTTGTCCACCGGTAGCGACGTGGTGCTCATCGGCTGCGGCGTGCTGGTGAACAAGGCGATTGAAGCGGGCAAATTGTTGGCCGCGCAAGGCGTGAAAGCGACCGTCATCAGTAATCCTTTCGTGAACCAGGTGGATCTCGAAACGATTGGCGGCGCGGTCAAAGCCTGCGGCGGCAAGGTCGTGACCATTGAAGACCACCAAGTCCTCGGCGGCATGGGCGCGCAAGTTTCGCATGCATTGAGCAACGCGGGCATTGCCCATACGGCAGCCTCGCTTGGCATCCACAATGAATTCGGGCAATCCGCCTATCTCGCGGAAGAACTGTATGTGAAGCATGGTTTGACCGCGCCCAAGATGGTCGAAGCCGCGTTGAAATTGCTGGGCAAATAAATCGCACTGCATCCGATGAAATCGCCTGACTTTCGCACCGCCCTGATCGCGTACATCCGCGAACAGGCCAAGCCGGTGGACAAGTTCAGCCACCAGCCCCGGCTCTATGAGTTGGCGCGCCAGATCGGTGCCGGTGAAAACTACGATGACGACGTGGTTTTCGCCGCCGCTTGGATTCATGATCTAGGCGTGTTCATCGGTCATCGCCCGGAAGAACCCGAAGCGTTGGCGAAATGGGATTTTCTTGGTTATGTGATGCGGCAAACGCCTGAAGTTCTCGCCCGCCTCGGCTTTCCGGTGGATAAAATTCCCGCCGTCGTTGAAGCCATTCGTACGCATCAACCGAAAGATTCCCCCACAACCATTGAGGGCATCATCCTGCGCGATGCGGATATTCTGGAACAACTCGGCGCCGTCACCATATTGCGAACGACTTGTAAAGTTGGACGGGATACCCGGTTCAAAACTTTTCCTGATGTCCTGCGGGTATTGGAGAAAAATGCCGAGGTATTGCCGGGCCAGCTAAAGCTGGCCACTTCACAAAAACTGGCCGAATCGCGCCTCCAAGCCCTGAAACAATTCCTTGCCGCGGCTAAAGCGGAAGGTTGTTACGTCCAGGAATAAGAGTCGGTCTGAGAAATTAATTTTTGCCTCAGTCTCATCGTCGTCCTCGTCCTCATCCTCGAATCCCCAAGCGGGCGAGGACGAGGACGACGATGAGTATGAGGACGATTAGCGGCAGCTCTATTTTAAGGTATGTTCTTGGCCCTTAAACCGGCTGTTGCTGCGTCAAACAATGCAGGGAGCCAAAGCCCCAGACCAAGTCAACCGCGTGGATACCGACCACGGGACGATCTTTAAACAGTTCGCCCAAGATACCCAACGCAACCCGATCATTGGGATCGTTGAAGGTCGGCACGATGACGGCGGCATTACAGATATAAAAATTCGCGTAGCTGGCCGGTAAGCGCACACCCTCAAAAAACAGCGGCGACGGCATCGGCAACTCGATGACTTCCGGTTTACGGCCATTTTCCAGGCGCATATCGCCGATGCGCTCCCAGTTTTCCGCGAGCGGCCGGTAGTTTTCGTCCTTGGGATTCTTTTCGCGGACCAGAACCAGGGTTTTTTCATTCACGAAACGACAGATGTCGTCAATGTGACCATGCGTGTCGTCGCCTTTCGGCCCTTTTGCCAGCCAGAAGAAATTTGTGACTCCCAGATAATCTTTCAACGCGGTCTCGATCTCTTTTTTCCCAAGGCCAGGATTGCGCACCTGAATTTTTGGATGCAAATAGCATTCCTCCGTGGTGATCAAGGTGCCGCGACCGTTCAACTCCATACCGCCGCCTTCGATCACAAAATTTCGCCCTTCGTATTGCGCGTGAAATAGCGGTTTACCTAAAAGTTTGGCCGCGGTTTCCGGCACTTTCGTATCCTTCCGCCAATTATCGTATTTGGCCCAGCCGTTGAAATGGAAATGTACGATGGCCGTTTCCGCCTTCCGCTTTCCGCCTTCCGCTTTGCGGACAAAAATCGGCCCCGTATCGCGCGTCCAGCCACGATTGGTCGGGTGCGTGACAAATTTGATCTTCCGCAAATCCACACCGACATGTTTGAAAACATGTCGTGCATGGGCTTCGTCTTTTTTGTGCCGGACAATGAGCCGGACATTTTCACCGGCAGAAATCTTCCGCACCATCTCACCATAGATCCAGGGAATGACTTCAAATTTGCCCGGCCAATCATTCGCATTGTGCGGCCAGCCCAGCCAGGTCGCTTCATGCTTTTCCCATTCAGCGGGAAAGGTGTAGCCAAGCGCAGCCGGCGTGGCGGATTGGGTGATGTTCGATGTCGGCATAAATATCAAATCGAGCATAGCGGCAGGAGCAGCCAAAGGAAAAATAATTTCTGTGTCGAAAGTTTTTTCAAAAAAATGATTTTCTGGCTGGACGTTTTCCAAAATGGAGCGACATTGAGGTATAACCCTGATTGGTCACAAGACCTCGTTGCTCATGAAAACGAAATTCAATCAGTTTGGGATCGTCGGAAGAATCGTCAGACTCACCGCCGGGGTTGCTTTATTATGGAGTTTCATTAATCACCCTGTCTGGGCCTCCGCCCTCGATTCCGCATCTGCCGTCGTCACTCTGCCCGCAAACGTCACCAGTGTGGAAATTCAAGCGGCACTGGATAAACTACCGGATGCCGGCGGCGAAGTGATTTTACCCGCAGGCGAATACTCAGTCATCCAACCGATTGTTCTAAGCCGTAACCACCAAACTTTGAGCGGAGTCGGCGACACGACGATCCTGCGGCTGGCGACCAACGTCAATTGTCCCGTGATCATCATGGGTGAACCGATCAACCATCCCACGCACATCGTGCGCTATCTCGATGTCAACCATCTGCTCATTGATGGCAACCGTCAGCAACAACAACGTGAACTTTGGAAATTGTCGGGCGAAGGCTCAGAAATCCATAACAATGGCATCACCGTGCAAGCGGTCAGCGATTCCCTGGTCGAACACGTTACCTGCGCCAATTGCCGGTCGGGGGGACTGGTCACCACGCGGAATGTGCGCCGGTTAACCGTGGATAAATTGACGGCTTTTGACAACGAATTCGACGGCTTGGCCTGTTACGAGACCGAACATTGTTTGTTCACCGGATTATATTTACATGATAACCCGTGCGCCGGCATTTCGCTGGATCTCGCTTTCGATCACAATGTCATCAGCAACGCGGTATTGGTGGCGAATGATCTGGGTGTTTTCATGCGGGCAAGCCGTGACAATAAATTTTTCGACGTGTCCATCAGTGACAGCCATCACTATGGTGTGTTCATGGCGCATACGGAAATCCAGACCGCCAAGGGTTGGGGTGCGGCACCCCGAACTGAATGCACGGACAATGCGTTCACCAATTTAAACGCGATCCGTTGTGGCAGCGCTGCGTTTCGCGTCAATAACATCACGTGCACAAATAATATCGTCATCCGGCCTCAATTCGCCAAAAACCTCAAAGGTGGTCTTTCATTGGCGCAACCGGATTTGGTGACGGTGGAATAAAAGTCCTTTAACCCGGCTTTCTGCCCTTCGGCCAACCGCCCGCATTACCCATAGTTTGGGATTGGAATTCGCCTCCGCTTGCGTATCGTTACTCCAGAACATTTTCAAAATATTATGGCCAAGAAAAAGCAAGCCCCCAAACTCACCGGCGGACCCGTTTCCCGCTTCATCCAGCATCATTATCGCCACTTCAATGCCGCGTCCCTCGTAGACGCCGCCAAAGGCTACGTCGCCCATCTCGATGCCGGCGGCAAGATGATGATCACGCTCGGCGGCGCGATGAGTACCGCAGAACTTGGCCTCTCACTGGCAGAAATGATCCGCCAAGACAAAGTACAGCTCATCACCTGCACCGGCGCAAACCTGGAAGAAGATGTGTTCAATCTCGTCGCGCATGATTACTACGAACGCGTGCCTGGTTATCGCTCGTTGACTGCGGCGGACGAACAGAAGTTGCTGGAACGCCACATGAACCGCGTGACGGACACGTGCATTCCCGAAGGTGAAGCCATGCGCCGCATGGAAAAGGCGATGCTCGAAGTCTGGACCGATGCCGACAAAAAAGGGGAACGCTATTTCCCGCACGAATTTTTCTACAAGGTCCTGCTCAGCGGCAAATACGAGAAATATTACCAGATCGATCCGAAGAATTCCTGGATGCTCGCAGCGGCAAAGAAGAATTTGCCCATCGTCGTTCCCGGCTGGGAAGACGCCACGCTCGGCAACATGTATGCCGCCGCCGTTATCCGGGGCGACATAAAAAATGTCCACACCGTCCGCACCGGCATCGAATACATGACCTGGCTGGCCGAGTTTTACACCAAGACGGCCACGAAGAAGAGCACCATCGGCATGTTCCAGATCGGTGGCGGCATCTCCGGTGATTTCCCGATTTGCGTCGTCCCGATGTTGCATCAGGATCTGCTCCGCACCAATGTGCCGCTCTGGGGATACTTCTGCCAGATCAGCGATTCGACCACGAGCTACGGCAGTTATTCCGGCGCCGTGCCAAATGAAAAAATCACCTGGGGCAAACTCGGCGTAAAGACTCCGAAATTCATCATCGAATCCGACGCCACCATTGTCGCACCCTTGATCTTCGCACACGTTTTGGGCTGGTAAGCAATGAAACCAAACGATTTTTCCAACACGCGGGTGCTGGTGACCGGCGGCGCAGGCTTTATTGGCAGCGCGCTGGTCTGGGCTCTCAATCGCCGTGGTTGTGAAGATATCGTTGTCTGCGACCTTCTGGGCACGAACGAGAAGTGGCGCAACCTGACGCCGTTGCGCTTCGCCGATTACGTTGAAGCCGATGCGCTGTTGCCACGCTTGCAGAGCGGTGCCTTGGGTAAATTTGACCTCGTGCTGCATCTCGGTGCGTGCTCCGCCACCACGGAAAAAGATGCGAGCTATCTCATCCGCAACAATTACGAGTTCACCAAGGAACTAGCCTTATGGTCACTCACCAAAGGTGCGCGTTTTGTTTATGCGTCGTCGGCTGCGACCTACGGCGACGGCTCAGCCGGCATGGAAGATGATGAGACGCAACTGGATGCCCTGCGACCGTTGAACATGTATGGCTATTCGAAACATTTGTTCGACCAGCACGCCAAACGTGCCGGGTTCTTGAACAAAATTGTTGGCCTGAAATATTTCAATATCTTTGGTCCGAACGAAGATCACAAGGGGGACATGCGATCACTCGTACATAAGTCCACTGCACAGGTGCAGGCGGAGAACATCATCCGCCTGTTCAAAAGCTATCGTCCAGATTTCAAAGATGGCGAACAACAGCGCGATTTTCTTTACGTCAAAGATTGTGTCGCGATGACGCTGCATTTAGCCGCAACGCCCAAGGCGAACGGCTTGTTCAATGTTGGCAGCGGCGAAGCACGGACCTGGGTTGATTTGGCAAAGGCGGTCTTTGCGGCCCTCAAGGTGGAACCAAAAATTGAATTCATCGAAATGCCCGAAGTGATCCGCGACAAGTATCAGTATTTCACGCAAGCGAACATCACCCGGCTGCGGGCGACGGGCTACAACGAAAAGATCACCTCGCTGGAAGATGCCGTCGCCGATTACGTCCGTAATTATCTCATACCGGATAAGCGGCTGGATCCGGCGCAAGCCTGATTCCAAAAATTGACCAAGTTCGCGACCACTGGGGAGGCTGAGCTCGAATCAGCCCCCGCTCATTTTGCAGCTTTCCCAGCCAACCGTCAGGCTTCAGAAAAAAGATATTCCAAGTCCGTCGCCGTAAGGCTGCGGGCAAAGCCTTCTTCGCCCAGGACATCCGCAATCGTTTGGGCCTTGCTCTGTTGCAATTCCCAGATTTTTTCCTCAACCGTGCCCGGCGCGATGAGGCGATAAGCATTCACCGTCTGGGTCTGGCCGATGCGATGTGAACGATCGATGGCCTGGGCTTCCACGGCAGGATTCCACCACGGATCGTAAAGCACCACGTAGCTGGCGTTGGTCAGGTTCAAACCGGTACCAGCAGCGCGCAGGCTCAACAGGAAAACGCCCGCGCCGGTATCCTTTTGAAAATCACTAACGACTTGCTGGCGGTCTTTCGTCTGGCCAGTCAGCATGTGCGTGGGGATGTTACGGACATGACATTCTTTTTCCAGCAACTCAAGCATCTGCACGAATTGCGAGAACACGAGAACCTTCTGGCCGTCGGCGATCAATGGATCGAGCAACTCAAACAAGGTTTCCGTCTTGCCGGAAGCGGTGTTGCTGCCGACGAGCGACGGATGGCAGCAAACCTGGCGCAAACGCGTAAGCGCGGCCAGCACGTGCATCTTCGACTTGTTCAAGCCCTGGGTCTCAACGGCTTTCATCACTTGATCGCGACTGCGGCGCAATTCGGCCAGATACAATTTGCGCTGCTCCTCGCCCAACGGACAATCACGGCGTTCTTCGATGCGGTCGGGCAAATCTTTCGCGACATGTTTCTTCAAACGGCGCAAGAGCAACGGACGCATCTTGGCCGAGAGCCGGCGTCGCGCGATCCGCTGGACTGATTCAGTATTCTCGCCGCCCTTGGGTTCGTAGGTATCAAGAAATTGGTCTTGCGTGCCAAGGTAACCGGGCTGGATGAAATCCACGATGCTCCACAGGTCCAACAGGCGATTTTCCAGCGGAGTGCCGGTAAGCGCCATTTTGTTCTCACACTTCAACTGTTTGACCGATTGCGTGACTTGAGCGCCGGGGTTTTTGATGAACTGCGCCTCGTCCAGGATCACCGCGCGGAAACTGAACTTGTGAAACTCCTCCAAGTCGCGGCGGAGCAACGCGTAATTGGTCACGATCAGATCATGCTGCGGAATCTGTTTGCGAAGATTATGCCGCGCAGCACCGCTTTCCAACACGAGCACTTTCAAGTGGGGCGTGAATTTTTCCGCCTCACGCCGCCAATTGTGCAGCACGGATGCCGGACAGATCACCAGTGACGGCTTATGGTTTTTCTTGTTCTGTTCCTGCAACCAAGCCAGCCAGGTGAGAGTCTGCAAGGTTTTGCCCAAACCCATATCATCGGCCAGAATGCCGCCAAGTTTGACTTGCACCAAGTGCACGAGAAAATCAAAACCGTCTTTTTGATACGGACGCAATTCCGCCTGCAGGGTCTTGGGCAGTTCCGCCGGTGGAACACCTTTGAAATCGCGGACGCGATCGCGCAAGGCTTTCGCTTCCGGTGAGTCCACAAAACGCGTCAATCCGTCTTCGTCCAAGTGCGCAACGTGTTCGAGCCCGACTTTTTGCGGCACAGCGATGAGACCATCCACGCCCATGTCGGCCATCGCTTCATGCGCGCCTTGCACGGCCTGCGTATCCAATTCCACCCAACCAGAATTGGGCAATTTCACGAACCGGCTGGTCGCGGCGGCCAGGCGTTCCAGGTCGGCCTTGGAAAGTTTCAAACCTTCCGCTTCCCATTCGGCGGAAACGGAGAGCCAATCAATGCCGCTGCCTTTGACGACCAGGCGCGGCTTGAGTTGGCGCGGCGTGAGGAACAGGCGATGAAACGCCGCATTACCGAGGAATTCAGCCTGTGCCGGACGCGTCGCCCAGACCTCAGCCAGGGCGCCGAGAAAATTCTCATTGGCATCGCCGATCCACAAGCCGGGCTCCTGCATGAACCAATCCAGCCGCCGCAACCATTGAACGGTTGGATCAAGCCGCGGATCATCCAAAATTTCCGGCTTCTCACCATTCGTCGCCGTGGTGCGCGACATACCAGCCAGATCACGCAACCATTCGTGACCGTTCCAAAACCAGGTGCTCTTGTCTCGCTCACTCTTGGCCAGTAAACGCAACCGGACCGTGTCATCGAGCAATTCAAAGGCGAATTGCGGCGCCGCCGGATGCGCCAGGCATAATTGTTCCCAATCCATCCCGTGATTGGCCTGCGTCTTGCGCAGATGCAACAGCAAACGATGGCTCAGCTTGCGGACCGGCACGGTCGGTTTTTGCGCCAGATGCTTTAAGACGCCGTTCGGCGGTGCATTGCGCAGGAGAAAAAACTCATTACCCACGAACGCCAGCGGCGATTGGCGGTTGAAAAATTTTACCTCCGCCACGGAATGGGTCTGACCGTCCGGCAACGTGAGGCGATGCGTGAACGACAATTCCTTGTCCCCATTTTCCAGATGCGGATTCAACGCAACCACATGACCGTGAAAATGCAACGGCTTGCCATTAAAAGCCGATTCGAGCCGGTTGGTGTGTCCCCAACGTGCCAGCCACTGCAATAGATCCGCATCCGCCAGCAACCATGTGTCCGCGTCCGTCGCGCGTTCACGGTGCGTATCGTAAATCCATTGGACAAATTCCCAGTCCTGCGGCGTGAACAATTCCTGTTCGTGCGCGGCCCGGACTACGAGGTCAACCAGGTCTTTGAGTGAGCGCGCTTTTTCGCCCGTCCGCGGGCGCAGCAGCAAAAACTGCACGGCCAACTGATTACGTGCCGGCTCGCTGGCATCCGGCTGGGGCTTGCAGACGACGCGCAAGGTCGCGCGCGGCGTGTCGAGATGCAGCGGCGCGGGCGGCGACAGCCAGTGTTCCAATTCTTTGACCAACTGCAATTCCTGCTCAGCTTCTTCCGCACGGGCAAAACGGTCCAGGCTGGCGTGCGGTTGTAATTCCGGCGGCACGGAACGTTTGGCGCGCAGAAATAGAAACGCCAGTTCCTCCAACCGCGTCTTACCTTGCACGGCCAACATTTTTGGCCACCAATCTGTGGCCGGAAAATCACGGCGGGAAAGCGCCAGCTTCTCAAAATAATCCTCTAACGCCAGCCATGCGCGTTGTGAATCTGGACACGCGGCAAACGTGCGCAAGATCTCTTCGCGCTCGCAGACGGTGGTTTTGGAATCGGATAATTCCCGGCGTAAATCGGCGAAGGCACCGTAAGTTTGCGAGAGCACCTTGTGATGGGCGTCGTATTTACTCGCGCCACCGCCGTTGCGGGACGCGCCATTTCCGTTTCTGGCAGAAAATTTCGGCATCGAAAAAAGTTAGACTCTCCATTTCGTCATATCCATCAACGCCGGTCAATCCGAAAGGAAAAGTATTTTGAACGAGTTGCCACGTTTTGACTGGCTGGACACGCATCCCTACGCGCCCTGCCATCCCGGCTTACTCGCGTTTCGGCAGGGTCGTGATGATTACCCCGGCCAAAATGACGGCTGCCGCCCAAAGCGCCCGTGAACCGAGCGGTTCACGCAGCCACCAATGCCCCAGCAGCACAGCGATCACCGGATTGACGTAGGCATACGTGGCGAGCCGCGCCGGCGTGGTGGCTTTTAACAACCAGACGTAAGCGCTGAAGGCGATCAGCGACCCGAACACAACAAGATACAACCACGCCAGCCAGGAGGACGTCGAAACTTTCTCCAAATTGAAATGTTTGATTTCACCACTCGTCCACGCGAGCGCCAACAAACTTACCCCGCCACAAATCATCTGTAGCGACGCATTCATCCATGGCGATTCCGGTTTGGCGTGATAACGCGACCACAACGAACCCGCCGCCCATGAAATCCCCGCCAGCACTAATGCCGCTACGCCCCACGGATTTTCCGACATCGTCAGACCGCCTGGATTATGTCCGCTTACCAGCAACGCTACCCCGCCAAAGCCAACCACGATGCCGATCAAAGTGTACGCCGCCGGACGTTTGCCCGCTGGACGCGTCCATTCTAGAAAGGCAAACCACACCGGCGTCAACGCCACGAGCAACGCAGCCAGACT
>DASYEY010000260.1:0-8585 GCA_036498725.1 Verrucomicrobiia bacterium
AATTTTTTCGGCAAATCCGCATGGCCAATGACTTCAAACAATTTCGATTCCGCCGCCAGCGTGAGCCGGTCAAAATAAACCTGCCAGACTTCAAAGGCATCGCGCTTTTTCCATTCCGACAGCTTGGCTGGATTATCAATATCCCACGACTCGGAAACGTAATGCACGGAACCGATGAGATAATCCCACGGGTGCCGCGCCGCCAGTTCCCGGATCCAGGTTTCATGGCCGGGCAAATAATCCACTTCCAACGCCAGGCGGATGGTCAGTTGCGGAAATTCCAACTGCGCGAGCCGGACTTTGGCGACGTATTCATCGAGTTGATCCAAGCGCATCCGCCAATTGTCAAAATCATCGCGCGGCATGGGCGAGTGATCCGAGAAACCAATTTCCAAGAAACCGAGTTCGACGGCGCGGCGCGCGTAGTCCACCGGTTCGCCGATGGCGTGGCGGCAGAGCGGCGTGTGCATATGGTAATCGGCAGGCAATGACATCGGGGGAGTTTCAAGTTTCGAGTTTCAAGTTTCAAGCGTCGAATTTGCCGGATCGGCGGCGGGCAGATTTTGCCACCGACGCACACAGTTCGGAGAGACCAGCGGATTCAAGCCGGCAACGCTATGGCCGGCGGTGCATTTCACCAGCCAAACGCCATGCCGCGCAGGTGCCGGGCAGAAGTTTTTGAACGGTTGAAACCTGTCGAAAGGGTTTTACGTCTGATGCTTTGTATATGTTAAAGGCGTTGGACAAGGATAAGTGGAATTATCAAATGGCGGCGCATTTGCTGAACCGCGCCGGCTTTGGCGGCCCGCCCGCGCAGATCCAGAAACTCGCCGACCTGGGCATGGACGGCGCGGCGGCCTCGCTGCTTGACTATGAAAAAATCCCTGACCCGACGGTCAACCCGGATTGGGCGCATCCGAATCCCGATGAAGTGAAGCAGTATCGCGATGCGATCAAGAACGCCGCGACGCCGGAGGACCGGCGCAAGGCCCAGCAGGCGGAGAACAAAGTCCGGCAGGAACGCTTTCAAACCTTGCGCGGATGGTGGTTGCAACGCATGGCGAACGGGCCGCGTCCGTTCCAGGAAAAAATGGTTTTATTCTGGCATGGCCATTTTGCCACCAGCGCCGAGAAGGTGCAGAACCCCTATTATATGTGGCGGCAGAATGAGCTGTTCCGCCGCCTGGCCGTGGCCAACTGGGAATTGATCTTATTGGAGACGGGCAAGGATCCGGCGATGCTGGTCTGGCTGGACCAGGCGCAGAGCCGCAAGGAGCATCCGAATGAAAATTATGCCCGCGAAGTGATGGAGCTTTTCTCGTTGGGCGAAGGCCATTATACGGAGCACGACATCACGGAAGGCGCGCGCGCCTTGACTGGCTGGTCGCTGGACGCTGAAGCCCAGCAGTTCATTTATCGCCCCCGCATCCACGATGACACCCAGAAAACTTATTTGGGCCGGACGGGCGACCTGGACGGCGATGACGTGATCGCCACGATCGTCGCGCAACCGCAGGCGGCCAGATTCATCACGGCCAAGCTATGGAATTATTTTGCCGGATCCATGCCGGACGAGGCGTTGAACGAGGCGCTGGCGGCGAACTTTCGCGCGAACGGAAATAATCTCAAGCCGTTCCTGAACACGATGTTCCGCTGCGAGGAATTTTACAGCAGCGATGTGGTCCGCAACCAGGTGAAAAGCCCGGTGCAATGGCTGATCGGCAGCGTGCGGATGCTGGAATGCAGCCTGCCGCCAACCTTGGTGAGCTGGGGCATGCTGCGCCAGTTAGGCCAGGATATTTTTGCCCCGCCGAATGTCAAAGGCTGGGACGGCGGCGTGACGTGGATTACGACGAACACCTTGTTGACGCGTTACAATGACGCGCAGTCCTTGGTCGAAGGAACGCTGCCGCCGCTGAAGGCGTCGGATTTCTCCAAGAAAGCGGGACTGGCCAAGGGCGGGACCAAGGTGGAAAAAGCCTATCAACGCCTGCACATGGGGGGCGTTGATCTGAACAAGATATTATTGCCGGAAGAACGCACGGATAAAAATGCGATTGTGGCGGCGTTGCAGCAACGGCTTTTCCAGACGACGTTAAGCCTCAACCAGCAACAGACGTTGCAGGAATTTCTCGATTCCAAAACCAAAATGAATGACGGTGATATCATCCAAACCATCCGGTTGATGATGTCCACGCCGGAATATCAAGTGACGTGAGGTTATTATGAAAAACGAAATCACTCTCCAAACCCGCCGCGAATTTTTACGGCGGACGGTGCTCGGCAGCGCCTTGTCCTGGACGGTGCCGGCTTTTTTGGCCGACACGTTCACCGCCTTGCAAGCCCAGGCGGCGGATTCCGCCACGCAGATCACCACGGGCAAGGATGCCACCATCCTGGTCGTGTTGCAAATGGCGGGCGGCAATGACGGCATCAACACCGTGGTGCCATACAGCAATGATTTTTATCATAAGGCGCGTCCCAAGATCGGTTTGTCGGCGCAACAAGTCTTAAAGGTGACCGACGACATCGGTTTTCATGGTTCCCTCGGCGGCTTCAAAAACCTATATGATGGCGGTCATCTTTCGGTTATCCAGGGCGTGGGTTATCCGAATCCGAACCGTTCGCATTTTCGCTCGACGGAAATCTGGCAGACGGCCAGTGATTCCGATCGCATCGAGAAATACGGCTGGATCGGGCGTTACTTTGACAATGCGTGTTCCGGCGCCGACCCGGCGGTGGGGGTGACGATTGGCGGCCAATTGCCGGAAGCGTTTTTCGCGAAACATCCCAAGGGTATCTGCTTCAGTAATCCGCAGGATTACCGTTTCCGCTCCAACGGCGGGGGGACGGAAGAATCTTATCGGAAGCTGAACGAACTGGAGATGTCGGCGCCGGCGCCGGATGGCGGTCCGGCGAACATGACGGGCGACGCCGGTGATATGTTGAACTCCGGCGGCAGCATCGCTTCCTTGCCGGCGGGAATGCCGATGACCGGCGGCCGGGCGGTGGATTTCATCACCCGCACCGCGATGGACGCGCAGATGAGTTCGGACGAAATCCGCAGCATCGCCGCCCGGGTGCAAAACCAGGCGAACTATCCCAATTCAAACCTGGCCAACTCCTTGAAGATGGTGGCCAAACTGATTGGCGGCGGTCTGCCAACACGCATTTACTATGTGTCACAAGGCGGTTATGACACGCATACGAACCAGGTCAATTCGCAGCAACGTTTGTTGCAAGACCTCGGTGATTCCACCAAGGCATTTGTGGATGACATGAAAGCGCAGGGCAACCTGCCACGGGTGTTGGTGATGACGTTCAGCGAATTTGGCCGGCGGGTGAACGAAAACGCCAACGGTGGCACCGACCACGGTGCGGCGGCGCCAATGTTCATCGTGGGCAACCACGTGAAAGCCGGGTTGCTGGGCCAATATCCAAGCCTCGCACCGCAGGATCTATATCAGGGCGATATCAAGTACAATGTGGATTTCCGCAGCGTCTATGCCAGCGTGCTGGAGACCTGGTTGAAGACCAAGAGCGCGCCGATCCTAGGAAAACAATTCGCGCCGTTGGCCGTCGTGTAAGGCGGGGCGGGGCGGGGAAGAAGAGTTTTGAGTTTTAAGTTCAAAGCCTCCGTGCCTCGATTTGACATTTGCTCTTGTTCTCATCCTCGGCTTGAAGTTTTTAGGTTCAAGATTCAAGGGTTCAGGATTGAGAGTTTTGGATTTTGAATTGTGAGTTTTAAGTTAAAGGCTCATACCCGCAGATACTCGCAGATTAAACCATCCAGACGGCTTGTCACTCCTCACCGGTCACTGCCTTCAGGTTTCACAATCGTAAATCGCCATTCGCCAATCGTAAATCCCCCAGGTGACTTGGTGGTAAAAACCAGTCAAAGTAAGAACTAACTTTAGAAGTTTCCAATGGGGAAGGATAACGGCAAAAATTTAACCGCGCCCTGGTTACAGGGCGCGGTTAATTTTTTAGTCAGAACGAATTATTTCTTGCCGGCTTTGACCTTCGCCCAGCGCGCTTTTTGGGCAGCGACGATGCGGGCGCGTCCAGCGGCGCTCATCTTACGTTTCTTTTTGACCACGGGAGCGGCTTCGTTCGTAGCAGTAACAGTTGCTTTGGAGGCACTGTTCAAGGCGCTGTTGATAGCCTGGAGGCGAACTTCCAGCGTTTTTTTCTCGTTGAGCAATGATTGGCGCAACGAGACATATTGTTTTAAGGAATCAGTTTTATTAGCCATAGGTTTTCAACATAGCATTAATCGGGTTATAATGGCAACAGTTACTTTGTCCTTAAACTGGTTGCTCTGTCCGAAAAAACGACAGTGCGCCGGGAACTGGTTTATACCGTGATTAATATTAATAGTAACTGGTGTGGTTAATAACTTTTTGACTCACGGATTTTCACGGACGTGCGTGATTCCATCCAATGCAACTTTGTCTGGTTCTTCGGGCGCGACGGCAAGTACTCCGGCACCTTTTTCTGAAATAGGTGGCGCTGTGTTGAAACCATTCTGGCAGTTGTCTTTGGCGGATTTATGATTTGCGACTGGCGATTTACGATTGCGAAACCCGAACGTTCCTGACCCCGGCTTGAGCCAAAACCTGGCAAAAATCAAAAATCCCCGCCGCGCCTCATCCTCTCTTTTGGGTCAATATTTGGTCAATACTCTAATTCGTCATTGACGGTCAACCCAACCATGATAAAATCCCCGCGTTTTACAAAAGAACATTCGATCAAAATATAAAAACTATGGCAGTTAAAGTTGCAATTAATGGGTTCGGACGTATCGGACGTATGGTATTTCAAGCGCTCTGTGACCAGGGCTTGCTCGGCAAGACGATTGACGTCGTCGCCGTCGTGGACATGTCTCCCGACGCCGAATATTTTGCCTACCAGATGAAATATGATTCCGTCCACGGCAAATTCAAACATGCCGTCAGCACGGAAAAGAGCAGCCCGACGCTCGAAGAAGCCGACATCCTGGTCGTCAACGGCCACAAGATCAAATGCATTGGCGCGGTCAAAGATTTGGCCACGTTGCCGTGGAAAGACCTGGGCGTGGATATCGTCATTGAATCCACCGGCTTGTTCACGGACAGTGAAAAAGCCAAGGCGCACATCACGGCTGGCGCAAAGAAAGTCATCATTTCCGCCCCCGGCAAAGGTGACGTCAAGACCATCGTCATGGGTGTCAACGAAGGCGAATATGACTCGGCCAAGCACAGCATCATCTCCAACGCGAGTTGCACGACGAACTGCCTCGCGCCGCTCGTTCACGTGTTGTTGAAGGACGGTTTCGGCATCGAAACCGGTTTGATGACCACGATTCACGCTTACACGGCCACGCAAAAAACCGTGGACGGCCCGTCCAAGAAAGATTGGCGCGGCGGTCGCGCGGCGGCGATCAACATCATTCCGAGCACCACCGGTGCGGCGAAAGCCGTCGGTGAAGTGTTGCCAGCCACCAAAGGCAAGCTTACGGGCATGTCCTTCCGCATCCCGGTGGCGGATGTTTCTGTGGTTGACCTGACGGTCCGCACCACGAAAGACACGAGCATCGAAGAGATTGACGCGGCTTTGAAAAACGCCTCGAAAACCTATCTCAAAGACATCCTCGGTTACACGGATGAAGAATTGGTTTCCACCGATTTCGTCCATGACAACCGCAGCTCGATCTATGACAGCCTGGCGACCTTGCAGAACAATCTGAAGGGCGAAAAACGCTTCTTCAAGATCGTGAGCTGGTATGACAACGAATGGGGTTACAGCAACCGCGTCGTTGACCTGGTGAAATACATCACCGGCAAGGGAATCTGATTCGATTCACTTAAAAAATGTTCAAGACGGCGATCTGGAAACAGGTCGCCGTTTTTTATTTTCCCGGCACGGATGAAAGCCACGGAGGCACGGGGGATTTACGATTGGCGAATGGCGATTTACGATTTTGAAACCTGAAGACAGCGACAGGTGACAGGTGATGAGTGACAAGCAGGCTGGATGGTTTAATCTGCGAGTATCTGCGGGTATGAGTCTTTAACTTAAAATTCTCAATCAATCCTGAACCCTTGAAACTTAATCCGAGGACGACAATGATTGTCTGGGACTGTTACCAGTCAAGGCTTGAAACCAAGGGCTGCCAATGAAAACAGGGTTTTTTCGGGCGTTTCGTGCAAGATTGTGCTCCAGCCCCGGGCGTGGCCCGCTTCGATATTTTCCCGCCGGTCATCCAGGTAAATCAAATCAGCACCGCGCCGGCCGCTCATGGCCTCCATCGCCTCATAAATTTTTGGCTGCGGCTTCATGGCGCCGACTTCGTAGGAGAAAATGTAACCGTCAAAATTTTTGAAGAAGGGAAAATCCCGGCGGATATGCTCGATCGCCAGGTCATTCGTATTGGAAAAAATATAAGTCTTGAAGCCGCGCTCGCGCAGGCTGGTCTGCAAGGCGATCATCGGCGGAATCTCGGTGAAGATCTCTGCGAAATAATCGTTAAATTCCGTGGCAGTTCCTTGAAAATCCGTGAGGTCACTGATGGCAGCGAAAAAATCCGCCCGGGAGATCTGGCCGCATTCGTATTGCCACAATAACGGCGACGTCGCGAGATATTCCGTGAATTGCTCCGGCGAGCGGCGGCTGCGCTGGATGATTTTACGCGCGGCGATGGACCAGTCAAAATCCACCAGCACCTTGCCGAGGTCGAAAATGAAGACCGGCTGGTTCATTGGGACATTTCCCGACGCCCTTCCAGGGCGCGGTTCAACGTCAATTCATCGGCAAATTCCAGTCCGCTGCCCGCCGGCAGACCGTAGGCGATACGGGAGATTTTCAATCCGGCGCGCGCCACTCGTTTCGCGAGGTAATGGCTGGTCGCGTCACCTTCCACATCGGTGCCCAAGGCGATGACGATTTCGCGGATGGGTTCCTGATTGAGCCGGGTTTCCAGTTCGGCGATGCGCAAGTCATCCGGTCCAACGCCGTCCAGCGGCGAAATCTTGCCGCCGAGCACATGGAATTTGCCGCGATACGCTCCCGATTTTTCGATGCTCAAAATGTCCACGGCCCGTTCCACCACGCAGACCAGCGCGGCTTCGCGCCGGGGATCCGTGCAGAACCCGCACGGAGATTTTTCGGTGAGCGCCCCGCAAATCTCGCAGAAGCAAATTTTCTCCCGGGCGATCACGAGGGTTTCCGCCAGATTTTTTACCGTCGCCGGATCGGTTTGCACGATGTGCAGGGCAAGGCGTTCCGCAGAACGCGGGCCGATGCCGGGCAGTTTCGCGAGCGCAGCCGTCAAGGCGGTGATGGACGCAGGCAACATGGTTTGAATCAATATGGCTCAACGGATCACATCAGCCCCGGCAGGCTCATGCCGGCGGTGATCTTGCCCATTTCTGAATTGGCGATGTCCTTGGCCTGGCTGAGCGCCTGATTGGCGGCGGTGAGGATCATGTCTTCCAGCAATTGGGCGTCAGACGGATTCAACGCCTGCGGGTCAATCTTGATGGAGGCGAGCGTGCCATCACATTTGGCCGTGGCTTTCACCGCGCCGCCGCCGCTGGTGGCTTCGACGGTGCGCAGCGCGAGTTGCGTCTGCATTTGTTCCATTTGTTCCTGCATCCGCGCAGCCTGTTTCATGAGCTTTCCGAGATTGGGCATAGTGATAAATTAATAAATGAAGTTGGAGAGAACAGACAAAAATTACGCACGCACTTCCACGATGGTGCCTTTGAAAATTTCCAGGGCTTTCTGGATGAGGGGATCGTTTTTAAATTCTTCTTTGTTGAAAACGACAGCCGTTGGCCGTTTTTCCGTCACCGGTGCAACGG
Organism: Verrucomicrobiia bacterium; assembly: GCA_036498725.1. Taxonomy (GTDB): domain Bacteria; phylum Verrucomicrobiota; class Verrucomicrobiia; order Limisphaerales; family UBA11358; genus UBA11358. The sequence goes on from DASYEY010000260.1 coordinate 7,845, forward strand.
CGGGTTCAGCGGATTTGGCACTGGTCGCAGCGGGGGCTGGTTTGGCCGCAGGGGCCGCCGCTGGTGTTGTGGGCAGGACGGACAGCGCCTTGCGTTCCCAATTGGTGGGCGCTTCAGATTTGACGAAGCGGATCATCGAGTTTGGATGGCCGAGTTCGGCGAGCTTCGTAGCGATCAAGGTGTGATTGCGCGCATTGTCCACCAAGCTGAGGTGATCCATAAATTCCGGATCGAAGCCGATGGTGAAAATACCTTTTTCGAAGGCAACCGGGTGCGCATCAATCAGATAGCCACGTGTGAACATGCTGACCCGGCCGACGGCCTCCACCAATTGGTGCCATAGTTCGGTCAAATTAGAACTGCCGGCAACCGGCGCGGCGGCAACTGCCACAACCGGCGCGGCGGGGGGCAGAACTGGCGGCTTGGAGGTGGGGGCAGGGGGCGCGGTGACTTCGCGCAGGGCGGCAAAGCTATTTGCGGGCGCGGCCACCGGTTTGGCTGGCGGGGCGGATGGCGCGGGCTGGGCTGGCGCCGCAGTCGTTCCGCCGGTTTGCCCGCGCAATTGGTTTAATTGTTTCAGCACCGCATCCAGCGGCAGCGAATTGCGGGCTTCAATGGCCCGGAGCAGGGAAACTTCGAGGAGAATTTTTTTGGATGCGGCGTCGCGCAGGCGCAATTCAGCATCGGCAAACACTTCCAGGATGCGGGTGAGCGAGTCGGTATTGCTGAGGGATAATTGTT
>DASYEY010000261.1:0-10505 GCA_036498725.1 Verrucomicrobiia bacterium
GTGTCCGCCGCGTTCGTATCCTGGATGAACAGGCACGCCACCGGCAGATGCGATTGGATCGAAGGATCGGCCACAACCGTTCCATAATATTGCTGTGAGTCGGTCGCATTGGGAAAGATCGGCCAGCGGGAAACATTACCGGCTGAATCGGTGGCCGTGACGTAGTAACGGATCAATTGTCCGGCCGAAGCGATCCCCGCTGGAATTGCCTTGCTCCAGATTCCATTGGTGCCAGTCACCGTCATTGGTAAAGCGATTTCAGGATTGAACATCGCACGAAAATGCAACGTCACGTTGCTGATAGGGTTGAATCCGGGCGTCACCAGCGCCGTAACCGTGAGCGCATCACTGGTCGCTGGGACATTGGGCGAGTGAGTTGCCCCCGAGATAATCGGGCCGAAATCATTCGTACTACTGCCATTGATGGCGCCCGGGGTCGCGCCGCTGAAATATCGCCACCGGGCGCTGGTGTCGGCCAGACTCTGGCCAAGCAATTGCGCTTGCATCAAGAAATCTGTGTTGGTCACCGCGATGTTCAAAGCCTGGATTGCCAGGACATTCGTGCCTGGTTGCAACCAAGCCCGCGCAGCGCTCACATCAAATGACGTCCATTGCACTGCTTGCGGGTCCAGATGACGCAACGTCGCCGCGGAATTCCAGGCCAACGACGTCGGCGCATTGGAACTGGTGATCAAATGTCCGTTGAGGTATGCCGCGAAACCGTCGTCGAAACGCATCAATAATTGCAAACTGTCAAACGCGTCGGAATTAGTAACCGTGAAGGGAATGCGCACATACGCCGTGGCATTGGAATTGAACATCGGCGTCCGGACATCCGTATTGATATAGGGCGTAAAGCTCACCTGCTCGGCATTCGTGGCGAGTAAGGTAGCAATTTCATTTGTGCTCAAGGCGCGAAACCAAACCGCGACCTCATCAATCTGGCCTTTGAAATAATCTCCCGTCGGATTAAAAACTCCGCCGCCGCCGATGTTAAAATTATATTCCGACTCGCCGTAATTCGCGGTCGAAACTGCCTGGCTGGCCGCCAGTTGCCCGTCAAAATAAAGTGAAAGCTTGGCGCCGGTGCCGACTGCCATAATGTAATGCCATTGATTCAGCGCATAGGGATAAGTCGCTGATACCGCACCAGCCGGCGTCCAGATCTGAATGGAGGAAGACGTGTTGAAACCAAATTCCATCGTGTCGTTCTGGCCGAACAAACCCGCGTGACTGGCTTGTGCTGCCGTTGGATAAATCCAGCCTCCAATCGTAAATGACGGCAGATCATCCACCAGTTCGTAAGGCCCGTTGACATAAGCATTGGTGCCATTGAAAACCGGCGCAAAATTGTTCGCTTCAAACGTGGGATTCAACGGCGGACGCGGCCCCGGCTGCCCCAGCGTGAAGTTTCCGATGTAACCGCCCTGATCTTCCACGCCGTCGGTGCCTGAATTGACTGCGGCCGGGCCGTTCGTCTCATTCAAGCGCCAATATGCGACCGGTTGCGTCGCCAATAATTTTGCCGCGAATGATTCTTCCTGCGGGTCAATGATCCCTGTCTCGTAACCGATTCCATTGCTACCGGATGCCCAGTAGGAATCATCAAAATTGGTTTGGGTCCAGCTGGCGCCCGCAGTTGGGTTCGTTGGGATCAGATAATGGATCGCCGCATTGGTGGCTATCAACGTGGCGGTAGTCAATTGCATGCCGATGCCGTAGGAAACATCAGGGAATTGCCCGGGATATTGCGGCGCCAGCTCGCTGGCCACTGCGTTCTCCGGATCAAACAACGCCAGATACTCACCGTTGGCACTCAATTTAAAATTGGTATGCAACGGCGCGCCCGGGGTGACGCGATCTTTGCCGTCGGCAAAAACCACCAGAAAACTTTTTGGGGGCATATTCGTTGCGGGAAAGCGCCATTTGCCCGGATTGCCCGAGCTGTCTGTCAATGACCAGTTAAGCAGGCTGACATTCGTGTCGGAGGTGTTCTGAATCTCAACCCAGTCAGAAAAATCCCCATCCTCATCCGCCAGCGTGCTGGTGTTGCTCGCCATGAATTCCGTGATGCGCACTTGCGCCAAAGTGGAATAGGAAATAAGCAAGGCCAGCAACAAACCCCCAAAAAAGCGCGGATTATTCATAAAAAATCAAACCGATGACCGGCATTCTTCCAAATTGTCACCCAATTGTAACCTCCCAAAAAGGGTTGTCAGCCTGACGTTTGTTCTAGTTCAATCGTGGGATAATCACCGGGCATTTTTTGAAATTAACCGCCCTCATTTAACGGTCCCATCCGGCCGGATATTTTAATTAACATTGTCCGGGGACTGACGGTTTTTGTGGGCGACCGGCGGGCAGTTTAATTCCGGCCCAGTCATCGGCTGGGACTTTCTCCGGCATTTTTTCAAACGCATTGGACAAACCTATAAAGTCGTTGCATTATGAATTCATATGAGTGATGAAGCCATGAGCAATTTTACGCCGCGCGCGCAGCAGGTGCTGGCGCTCGCGCGCAAGGAAGCCGACCGTTTCAACCACAATTTTCTGGGCACGGAACATTTGCTGCTCGGCCTGATCAAGTTGGGACAGGGCGTGGCGGTTAATGTCCTCCAAAAGATGGGGCTCGACCTGGAGACGGTCCGCATGGAAGTCGAGAAACAGGTCGGCACCGGGCCGGATCAAAAGATGATCGGCAACATCCCCTACACGCCGCGCGTTAAAAAGGTTTTGGCCCTCGCGTCGAAGGAAGCGAAAAATCTCAACCATACCTACGTCGGCACCGAACACATCCTGCTCGGTTTGCTGCGCGAAGGCGATGGCGTGGCCGCCAAAGTCTTGCGCAATCTGGACGTGGACATCGAACAGACGCGCCAGGAAATCCTGAAGGAATTGGACCCGAATTTTGCCGCCGAAGAATCCGCCATCCCCGCGGACCCGGAAGAAAATAAAAAGTCGGCAGCCGGCGCGGAAAAAAAGGGCGAGGTTAAAACTCCGGCGTTGAAAGCGTTCGGACGCGACCTCACGGAAATCGCCCGCAAGGGCGACATGGACCCGGTCATTGGCCGTAAGAACGAAATCGAACGCGTCATCCAGATTCTTTGCCGCCGTTCCAAGAATAATCCGGTGCTGCTCGGCGAAGCCGGCGTGGGCAAAACCGCCATCGTCGAAGGGCTGGCGCAGGAAATCGCCAAGGGCAACGTCCCGGAAATCCTGCTGAACAAACGCGTGGTCACGCTCGACATCGCCTTGATGGTCGCGGGCACGAAATATCGCGGCCAGTTCGAGGAACGCATCAAGGCCGTGATGGACGAAATCCGCCGCGCCAAAAACGTCATTCTTTTCATTGACGAATTACACACCATTGTCGGCGCCGGTTCCGCCGAGGGCACGATGGATGCCAGCAACATCATCAAGCCGGCATTGTCCCGCGGTGAGATGCAATGTGTCGGGGCGACCACGTTGAATGAGTATCGCAAATACATTGAAAAAGACGCCGCGCTGGAACGCCGGTTCCAATCGGTCAGAGTGGAAGCGCCTTCAATTGAAGACGCGATCGAAATTTTGAAGGGCTTGCGCCACAAATACGAAGAACATCACAAGGCTGAGTTCACCGACAAAGCGGTGGAAGGCGCTGTGAAACTTTCTGATCGCTACATCACGGATCGTTTTCTCCCGGACAAGGCCATTGATGTCCTGGACGAAGCCGGTTCGCGTGCGCGCATCAGCACCATGACACGCCCGCCCGAAGTCAAGGCGATGGAAGCCGAGATCGAAGAGATCAAGGGACTGAAGGAAAAAGCCATCAAGAACCAGGACTTTGAAGGCGCGGCCCAGATGCGCGACAAGGAAAAGCAGGCCAAGGAAAAACTGGAGACTGTGCTGACCGATTGGCGCACGCGCCGGGAAGAAAAACGCATCGTCGTGGACGAAGATGAAATCCTGCAGGTCGTCTCCAAATGGACTGGTGTGCCGCTGAAGCGCATGGGCCAGGACGAAATGGCGCGCCTGCTCACGGTCGAAACCGAGATGGAAAAAGTCGTCGTTGGCCAGCGCGAAGCGGTTTCCGCCTTGTGCAAAGCCTTGCGCCGTTCACGCGCCGACTTGAAGGACCCCAAACGCCCGATTGGCACCTTTCTGCTCCTCGGCCCGACCGGCGTCGGCAAATCTTTGCTCGCCAAAACACTGGCCGAACAGATGTTTGGTGACACAAAATCCTTGGTGCACCTCGACATGAGCGAATATGCCGAACGGCATAATGTGTCACGTTTGTTTGGCGCACCGCCCGGCTACGTCGGCTTCGAAGAAGGCGGCCAGCTTACGGAAAAGGTGCGGCGCAATCCCTACTCCGTCGTGTTGTTCGACGAAATTGAAAAAGCGCATCCGGAGATCTGGAACGCCTTGTTGCAAATCCTGGAAGAAGGCAAATTGACCGACGGTCAGGGCCGGGTGGTGAATTTCCGCAACACGATCATCTTGATGACGTCGAACGTCGGCTCGGACACGATCAAGCGCCAGTCCACCTTGGGCTTTTCGCCGATCACCAACGAGGCGACTTACGAAAAAGCCCGGGAACGCGTTTTGGAAGAAGCTCAAAAAACGTTCCGCCCGGAATTTTTGAACCGGCTGGACGATCTGATCGTGTTCCGTTCCTTTACGAAACCCGACCTCGTCCAGATCTTGAATCTGGAAGTGGACAAGGTCATCACCCGTTTGCGCCACAAAAACATCCAGCTCGAATTGGATGATACCGCCAAGGATTTCCTGGTGGAGAAAGGTTACGATCCCCAATATGGCGCGCGTCCGATGCGCCGGGCCGTCGAACGTTTTCTGGAAGATCCGCTGGCGGAAGAGCTGTTGCGCAACAACCTGCAGCCCGGTGAATTGATTCGCGTCACTGCGGATAAAGACAAATTGATCTTTAACCAAAAGGCTGCCGCTGAAGGCGCGGTGGCAACTTAAGCCGGCTGGAGATTGATTCACGAGGCAGGGTGCGAATCGCACCCTGCCTTTTTTATTTTCAGGGCGGTCACCGGCCTATGCATGCCCATGCCGCCGATTTTCCCGGCTGAACAAACAGGCTCCGAGGCTTTTTAATGGAAAATCGCCCCGTCAGCGCCTAACCTTAAGGCCATGAAAGGCATCATTCTCGCTGGCGGTGCCGGCTCGCGGTTGTATCCGCTGACGCTCGTCGCCAGCAAACAACTCCAGCCAGTTTATGATAAACCGATGATTTATTATCCGCTGACGACCCTGATCGAAGGCGGCATCCGCGAATTATGTATTATTTCCACGCCAAGTGATCTGCCCCGCTTCAAACAATTGCTCGGCGACGGCTCACGTTTCGGAGTGAAATTTGACTACCGCGAACAACCCAAGCCGGAGGGCATTGCCCAGGCATTCCTGATCGCAGAAAGTTTCATCGGCAAAGAGTCGGCAACCTTGATCCTCGGGGATAATATTTTCTACGGTGGCGACGTTTTTTCCCGTACGTTCACGGAATTCAAAAGTGGCGCCACCATTTTCGGTTATCATGTCAATGACCCGGAACGCTACGGGGTGGTGGAATTTGACGCGCAGGGCAACGCGGTTTCCATTGAGGAAAAACCGAAGCTGCCCAAAAGCAATTATGCGGTGCCCGGCCTTTACATTTTTGACAACGAGGTCCTGGCCATCACTAAAAAACTCCAACCTTCCGCGCGCGGCGAACTGGAGATCACGGCGGTGAATGTCGAGTATATGAACCGCCAGGCGTTGCGGGTGCATCGTTTGCCGCGCGGCTTCGCGTGGTTGGACGCCGGTACCAGCAGCAGCCTCCATGAAGCCAGCGCGTATGTGCAGACGATCGAGAAACGCGCCGGCGTCAAGATCGGGTGCCCGGAAGAAGCCGCCTTTCATAGCCAGTTGCTTTCGCTCGCCCAGTTGGAAGAACAGGTCAGCAAAATGCCCAACTGCGAATATCGCGCATATCTTGAAACTGAAGTGGTGGCCGAAGCCAAACGATGGCAGAGACATTTATGATTTTACTCTTGGGAGCCTCCGGCTATATCGGTGAAGCCTTTGCCGGTGAATTGCAACGTCGGAAAAAGGACTTCATTCCCCTTTCACGCCGGCAGGTGGATTACTCGCGCTTTGATGTGTTGCTGCCGTTCTTGCGCGCCCAAAAACCGGTGTTCGTGATCAACGCCGCCGGCTATACCGGCAAACCGAATGTGGATGCGTGCGAACAAGACAAAGCCGGAACGCTGGCGGGGAATACCTTGTTGCCGCAGACCATCGCGCACGCGTGTGCGGCGGCCAATCTCCCGTGGGGACACGTCTCCAGCGGTTGTATTTTCGCCGGTGCGAAAATTTTAGAAAATGGAACCGTTCGGACCGAGAAAGACCTGACCCAGCCCCAGGTGCAAACCTTGGTGGAAAATTCTCCGGAAAAAATCCTCGGGTTCACCGAAGCTGACCCGTCAAACTTTTCCTTTCGCGATGGCCCGTGCAGTTTTTACAGCGGCACGAAGGCGTTGGGTGAGGAAGCCATCGCCAGCCTGGGACAAAGTTATATCTGGCGGTTACGGATTCCTTTCGATGAATTCGATAATGCGCGCAATTACCTGAGCAAGGTACAGCGTTATGCGAAAGTCTATGACAACGTGAATTCCATTTCGCATCGCACAGACTTTGTGAAAGCCTGCCTCGACACTTGGGAACTGCGGGCACCGTTCGGCATTTATAACGTCACCAATCCCGGGTTTGTCACCACCCATCACGTCGTTGAGCAGATTGAAAAAATCCTCAAACCGGCGAGGAAATTTGCGTATTGGGCAAACGATGCGGAATTTTACCAGGTCGCGGCGAAAACCCCCCGTTCCAATTGCGTGATGGACGTGGCCAAACTGTTATCCGTCGGCGTGAAAATTCGCGACGTGGAAACCGCGCTGGCCGATTCGTTGAGAAACTGGAAGCCGGAAAAATGAACAACGCCCGCGAAAAATTTATGAATCTACTCATCACCGGCGGTGCAGGTTTCATTGGTTCAAATCTGATCCAGCACATCATTGATGATGCGACCATCACGCAGCTGGTGAACCTGGATTGCCTCACGTATGCGGGGCGGCTGGAAAATCTGGCGACCGTTTCCCGCCATCCCAAATATGTTTTCGCCCAGGTTGATTTGCGCGACAAGGCAGCGACCTTGCGCGTGGTCGAACAACACGCCATCACCCATGTCATGCACCTGGCGGCCGAATCGCACGTGGACCGGTCCATCACCGGCCCGGGCGATTTCATCACGACCAACATCAATGGCACATTTCATCTGCTCGAAGCCTGCCGCAGTTTTTGGGCCGGCGACTTCAACGGCAAAAAATTTCATCACGTCTCGACCGATGAAGTTTATGGTTCGCTCGGCACGACCGGTTTATTCACCGAAACGACGCCTTATGCCCCGAACTCGCCGTATTCAGCGAGCAAGGCGGCCAGCGACGTGCTCGTGCGGGCGTATCACCACACGTATGGTTTGCCGACAGTCATCACGAATTGTTCGAATAATTATGGTCCGTTCCAATTTCCTGAAAAACTGATCCCCGTCGTCATCCAAAGCGTGCTGGCCCGTAAAGCAATTCCCGTTTACGGAGACGGCTTGAATGTACGCGACTGGCTTTATGTACGCGATCACGCGGAAGCCCTATGGATCGCGCTCAATCGGGGTGCGCTCGGCGAAACTTACAACATCGGCGGCCACAATGAATGGGCGAATATCCACATCGTGCAGTTGATCTGTGACACGATTGATGAATTTGCGCCGCAATTGGGTGGTAATTCACGGGCGCTCATCACTTACGTCAAAGATCGGCCCGGCCACGACCGCCGTTATGCGATTGATGCGTCAAAAATCCAGCGCGAACTCGGCTGGACACCGGCCCACCAGTTTGAAGGCGGCATTCGCGAAACCATCCGCTGGTATCTGGACAACCAAGCGTGGGTGCAGGCGGTATTGAAAAAATAAATTGCTGAACGTTTTCTGCAAGGCAATATCTAACCTATCGTCGTTATGCGCCGTGCTAAAATCTTTCTGCTGATGACATGGCTATTGGGCTTGGCGGCTACCAGTCGTGCCGCCGCGTCCGATTCGATTGTCTGGCATACGGCAACCGACCGCGTCAGCGCCGATGTCCATGGTGAACCCTTGTTTCCCCTGCTGGAAGACATCGCCCACCAGACTGGCTGGCATATCTTTGTGGAACCGGATGCGGCGCGCACCGTGGATGTAAAGTTTTCCAACCTGTCTTCCGGCGATGCCCTGCGCAAGCTGCTGGGCAATCTGAATTTTTCTTTTGTGCCCCAAACGAATGGCCCGGATTTTCTCTACGTGTTCACGACGGTCATCCAAAATGCGACCAGGCCGGTAACGACCACAAAGAAGAAAGCCAAGCACACGGCCAATCAATTGATGGTACGGGTAAAGCCGGGTACGGATATTGACGCCCTGGCAAAAAAATATGGCGCGAAGATCGTCGGCCGCAACGACAAGTTGCATATGTATCTGCTGGAATTTGATGATCAAGCCAGCACCGACGCCGCTTTGACGCAGTTGCAGAACGATAGCAGCGTGGAATCCGTGGATTACAATTACATCATGGATCCCCCCGGTGCGCCGCAAAGTGTGGCGAATGCCCCGGGCGGCGGCCCGCCGAAATTGACGCTGGATGCTCCCACCGACAATGATCCCTGCAATCCCGTCATCGGGCTCATAGATACGCAGGTGCAAACGCTCGGCAATGGACTGGATCAATTTTTGATGAAGCCGGTTTCCGTCGTCGGCAATGTGGCCCCGGTCACGGGAACCATCACCCACGGCTCAGCGATGGCGAGCACGATGTTGAACGCCATTTCCCAGGCGTCCGGCGGGCACAGTTCGACCCGGATTCTGCCGGTAAATGTTTATGATTCCGGCGATAGCACCACCAGTTGGAACGTGGCATTGGGCGTACAGGCGGCGGTGGATGGCGGCGCAACCGTGCTTAATATGAGTCTGGGGGGTACGGACAATAGCTCGGTATTGGCAGATGTCGTCCAACAAGCAATGGCACAGGGGATCATTGTTTTCGCTTCCGCCGGCAATACTCCCGTCGCCACGCCCACCTATCCGGCAGCGATTCCGGGGGTGAATGCGATAACGGCTTTGGGCGCACCAGGACAACTGGCATCGTATGCGAACTACGGCAGTTTTGTGGAGATGGCATTGCCCGGCACGAGCTTTGTTTACCTTGGCGACCAGGCTTACGAGGTGCAGGGAACTTCGCCCGCGAGTGCCTATGCCTCGGGCATCGCCGCCGGAACGAAGACCGTCAATTGCGCCGGCTGGTCACAGATATTACCAGCCATGGCTCAGAAATTCCCGGTGCCAGCGAAGTGATTTTCCCAGCGAAAATGGTAACTGCGGTAACTGGCAAAAATTGACGGGCGAAGATGCCAGTCACATTCCGCTCACCGCCATTATCCCCACCCTCATTGCGTGGCGCAGCCGTATTTGCAAAAAATTCCGAGGAACGCGCCGAGCCCGATGATCAACAGCCACGGACTGCCGTGCATGAGCATCACGATCCCGCCACCAATGGCGGCGCCGAACATTAAAAAGACCAGGATTGCCAGAGCAAATTTCATGACCCTGAATGGTAAAGTTTTTACGGCAAATGCGCAAGCCGGGGGGACGGCAGGTAGTGCCTTAATTTGAATTTAACTATTAAGCAGGCAAGTGAACTTCCGCGCTCAAAACCGCTTCATCTATCAATTTTTTAAGATAGTCTGCGCGCCCGCGAAGCTCTCCGATTGTTCGGCATTCTGGCGATATCAGTAAATCTCCTTCGCCATCTGGAAATTTGCTACCGATGGCGAAATGTCCCACTGGAGTATTAAAAACGTCTCTAGGTTGTCCGCCTTTGAATTTGAAATATATTGCTTTCATTTTTTTACTTTCTTTATATCGCTATAAATCGCCATTTTCACAGCGGTTTCCGGTGAATTGACTGGTGGTATTTCAAGCACGGCAACAAACCGCTCGCCTGTGCCATCTGCATTTTCTGGATGTGACCAACCATAAGCGCGTTTTGCCTTGGGATGCCCTGATAGATCAAAAACCTCAACGTCACCCTGCCAGAGCGTTTTGTCTTGAAAGACTTCATGGATAGGCACGGTTTCGCGCCAGATCGCACCGCAGTTGTGCAACTGCATGATTGCGACTTGGACGCGGGAAATGTAATCAGTTTTATTCGCCACAACGTTCAACCAGTTCGGCAACCGTCCAATGACTCTTTTCAACGCCAGCAGCCATTGCCGGTGTCATGCGGATTGCCTTGTGAGTTTTCACGAAATTGTAATACGCGAAATTAAGCGCGACCGCAGCTTCAAAATTTTCAATCTTGCGACTAAAGGCGTTTGTGAGACGTGTCAGACGGCGGCAATGCATACGCAGCGTGTGATTCTGCTTTTCAATGTGGCTGGTGGTGATG
>DASYEY010000262.1:0-3240 GCA_036498725.1 Verrucomicrobiia bacterium
AGTTCTTTCAGCGGGCGTCCAATCGGCATGACGCATTTTGCCATGCTTCGTTATTTATTGCACGAACTAATCGCTCACCACACTAGGTCCCGTGCTCAAGCCGAAATTGTTGCTGAGTCAAACATCAGGGCTAGCGCCCTCTTGTCGTGAGGTTCTGCAACCACGGCAAATCGCCATTATTAGCCGTGGCTGGCATCGCTGTCGCGTTCGGATTCTTCATGTGGAGAACAACCGGATCCGTCCACTTTTTAATTTGCGCATGGCCGTCACAAAAGGTAATTCCGCCCGCCCCGTTGTGATAGGTCGCCGGGTAATCAACCCAGCTAAGTTGTTGTGCGGTAGTCGGGCCTCGGGGCGGATATTCGGCCATGTAAGCATCATTAATGCTATACGGATTCTCGTCCATCATCAGCCAGATATTGACCGCCCCCATAACGCCGAGATCCGATTCTTTGTGCATAATAAGCCCACTATTTGGCTGACCATCCCAAATATCGTTGTTGACCGGCGCGAGCCAGGCGTTCATGGACATGCTGCGAGCTCGCGGCATCGTTCGACCATAAATCAGTGTCGTGCTGATGTCAGCGGGGCAATGGTAGACACCAGCCTGTTTCACATTCGGAAAAATGCAACCTGCTGCGATCAAAGCCGTATTCGTCGGATCGGTGGTGGGAGCTCCACCGTCACCAAAGGGGGCGGGACCGTCCATCCGTCCCGGGCACCACTGGACTTTTGTGGTCTGAAGCAAAGGATCAGTTGGCGAACTCGGCTCCTGACCTTCATCCGCGTTCGGAGCCAGTCTGCCGTTATTGTCTTGCGCATACATGATCCAACCGAGGCTCAATTGCTTGAGATTGCTGACACACTGGATGCCTTGCGCCTTTTGTTTTGCCTTGGACAACGCCGGCAGCAGCATCGCCGCCAGAATCGCGATGATGGCAATCACCACCAGCAACTCAATCAAAGTAAATCCGGGCCGGTGCCTGGAACCAGAAGTTTTTTTGGCCGGAAAATATGCCATTTTCATAGTTTTGTTTGTGTCAACGATCAAATCCGCCGACAAGCGGCGACCAAGAGAACGGGATGTATGTTTCAGTCTCATTAAAAAACGTTATTTGTCAATTCCCCAGTGAAATTAAAGGGCAGTCGCAAGTTTAATAATTACCGGGGAATGGGTTGTCATTTTAGGCCGGCCGGTCCAAAGGCAGCACCCGCCAACTTTGGACCGGCACCGGATGTTATTACGGCGATGTGACTTTGAAGAATCCCTGGCTGCCGGTCGTCGGGAGGTTCACCGTTTTCACGGTGCCGTCACCGCCAACGGTTTGCACCAGCGTCCAAGCCCCACCCAAGGCGGTTTCCTCCCAGATACGATAGCTCGAACCGGCCGTCGTCGGGATGGCAATCCCGACGTTGCCGCCGGTTTGCACTGCTGAAACGCTGATGGTCTGCACGGGCACCAGCATGAAGTAGTTCGCATTCACGTTGCCGCCCGAAGCCATTCGCAGCGTGGCTACACCATCCAGCGTCACGGTCACCGGAACGCCGTTGTTCTGCAGCAAACACCAGTTCCAGATTTGCCAGCCTTGATTCACGGCACTGGTCTTGCAGGTGCCGAGTGTTTGCAGAGTCTGGCTGGCCGTGCCCAAACCAGCAGTAACCTTTGAAACAGTCAAGGTTCCGCTGTAGCCAGCGAGGCGGACGTATAGATAATATTTTCCGGCCGGATAATTTCGGGTGTAGTTGGCCCAATTGCCGTTGTCGAACCAGCCAGCGTCGTAATCACTGCCTGCGTAAAATCCCGGCAGCGGGACGTCAGAGGTCACTTCCTGGGCCAGACCCGTCGGGCCGCGGTATAAGTAAGTGCCGGTGGCACCATCATGACTGTAGTCCACATTGGTAATGGCACCGACACCGTCATCTCCCGGCAAGCCATCTCCGATATAGGCTTGCGGCACCAAACCGTTGCCAACAGTATCGTAATTCCCGCCATTAAAGTCGAAATCCACGAATTTGGCATAGAAGTTTCCCGTGCTCATGGTGTCAAACGTGACGGTGCGGGTGGTGCCCGCTCCAACCGAGTTGGTCACCGCAATTACTGCGGTATAGATGGTGTTCGTCCGGAGATTCATATAGCTCGCGCTGATCGTGCCCGAACCGGAGAAGGTGAGTCCAGAGGTCACATCGGCACCATTCAAAAAGAGATGGATGCCGTCATTGTTGACGGTCGAGCCGGACGCGCCTTCGGCCGTGAAGCTGAAACCGGCCTCCGCCGCCGCGAACGCGGCACCGTTGGCCGGAGTAATATTACCAACCGTGGGCGGTGCTCCCGCGCCCGGAAACGGAACGAACAGGAACGAAATCACGTTTTCGCCGGCAATCGGCGAACTGAGCAATTGCAGGGTTTGCTGGCCCGACGGCACATTCACCGGCACCAAATTGCCATCGGCGTCCGTCAGCGGCACCCAATAATAATGACTCCAATCCGTGCCTTGCGGTGAGTTATAGAGATTGGCATTCGGAATGTCGAATTCACCCAAACGGTTGGTCGTTTGCGTTGCCGTGCCATAGCCGCTGGTCACGATGTTGAGGTCTTCAGAGCCGGCACCCTGGCCACCGGCAACCCGCGCAAACACTTCATAATTGCCGGATGGCCAAGGATTTCTGGTGTAGTTATACCAATTGCCGGCGTTATTGTAACCGAGATCTACGTTATATACTCCGGGGTCATTGGCGGCGATGTAGAGCGGCAACTGGCTATCGCTGCTATGTTCAAAACCTTCGGCCGCATCCGTTCGGTTCGGATAATTGGGAATCAGCGTAGAAGCGCCACTCGGCAATGTTCCGGTTCCACCGTAGGTTGACATGTCAATTCCCTGAATGCCAGCCAGACCAAAATAGCTGTTGGGATCCGGGGTGGAGGTTGGTATTGGGTTCTGGATAAACTGGCCGCCATCGTGGTCAAAGGTTTCCACCGGGACAATGATGGCGGGTGTAAATGTATCAAAATCGGCAGTGGCAGTGGTGATCAGTCCTGCACTATTGTCAACCGTTATGTTGACATGAAAAAGTGAGTTGGCAGCCAAGTTTGGCAGGGTCACACTCCAATTGGTGCTGGTGCCTGCGAATTGCAGGTTGGCCGCCTGGTCCACCCCATTTACCAATACATGAATTCCACTGGTCGGGTTGGTGGGCAGAGCTGCGCCACCCGATGACGCCGAAGTGACCGTAAAAGTCAAA
>DASYEY010000263.1:0-18106 GCA_036498725.1 Verrucomicrobiia bacterium
GCAATTTCATTTCCGCTTCGCGATGGAACAAACCTTGTCGTTCAAACAGCTGCCGCCGGATGCGCAGGCCAAATTGCGCGAATTGTATGTGGATTATTTTTTCCGGCGCCAGGATGATTTTTGGCGGCAGGAAGGCCTAAAAAAACTGCCGGCGCTCAAGCGTGTCACGAATATGTTGATCTGTGGTGAAGATCTTGGGCTCGTGCCGGCCTGTGTGCCCGAGGTGATGCGTGAGCTGGGTTTTTTGAGCTTGGAAATTCAACGGATGCCCAAGCACCTGGGACAGGAATTTTCCCGTCCGGCCGCTGCGCCCTACCTGAGCGTGGTCATGCCTTCGACTCATGACATGAGCACCATCCGCGGCTGGTGGACAGAGGATGAGCGCCAGACCCGGAAATTTTTCAATCAAGAACTGGGCTGCCCCGGCGAGGCTCCCGGCGAAGCCATCCCGGAAATGGTTGAAGCTGTCGTGCGCCAGCATCTGGCGTCACCGGCGATGTGGAGCATTTTTCAATTGCAAGACCTGCTGGGCATGGACGGCAAGCTCCGCCGTCCGGAGGTTGACGCCGAACGTATCAATGTTCCGGCCATCCCGAACTTCTACTGGCGCTATCGGATGCATTTGATGCTGGAACAATTACAGACAGCAGATGAATTTAATATTCGCCTCGCCCGGTTGATCCGTGAAAATGGACGTTAGGGCTGAAACTATTTTTTGCGCGATCAAAATAAAAAAAGCCCCGATTAATTGACCAGGGCTTTTGTGTTTAATCAGGGATGCCGATCAGCGACGGCGACGGATGGCGAAGAAAGTTGCCAAACCGGAAAATCCGGCAAGAGCCAGGCTGGAGGGTTCCGGGACAGTGCTGATATAAGTCTCAAAACCCGTTTGTGTGACCAGATTACCCCAACCTTGGGAGCCGGTGACATTGCCGGGCAATGCTTCGTTGGAACGATAACCCGTTTCGGAAACTAAAGATCCAAACAACTCAAAACTTTGCGCGGCTCCGGGAGTTAATCCTAAATCCAATAACGGCACAGTGAGGGTATAGGGAGAGGAACCGGACTGGCTGGCGCCCGTGATGTAATTTAAGCTACTGTTTCCACCGTTGTTTAATCCAAATAGGCTTGCGTACCCACTTTGAATATCACTCGCGTAATCTGGCAAGAAACCGGTTGTGAAATTCAATATACTTTGCCCGGAGCCGCCGCTGTTACCGTTGCTGGTATAACCGGAAACTGCACTGCGTCCGCCATCGGCAGCATCCATGAAGCCAGCCGTGCTTGAATATCCGCCGCCAATGGAATCAATATAAATGACCAGATCATTTCCTCCCAATGAGCTTGCCGCATTGAACGTAAATGTAAGGGAAGCCCCATCATCGCGTAAGGTCAGGCTGCCATTGCCCACTGGGCCGCCAAATCCCCCATTGCCATTACCATTGTAGGTCGTTTGGGCCAGTGCCGAAAGACTGGTTAAAACCAGTGTCAGACCAATCATCAAGGAATTTTTTGCTGTCATAATTAAAGTAGTTATAGCCTTTGATTGTTATTTTTCGCCAAGGGTTTCCAGATTTTTACATCAAGTCGTCACCTTGCCTATAGCATGTTTGTGTGGTGAGCTGTTCTAAACCTTACTTGGATCTTAAAATGTGTCTGAAAATCGAGCTGCCGCAAAATCGTCCTCGTGCTCATCGTCAGCCTCGTCCTCGCCCCTGTCGAAAATTCAAGGACGAGGCTGATGATGAGGCTGAGCCAGATATCCAAACAGATTGTTCAACCACGCTCTTACGGCGGCAGCATCTGGATCTCGTAGAATTTCTGTGATGCCGGGTTCGGATCATAAAAGTATGTGGAACCGCCGGAACCGGGAATGACTCCGCTGATGGGTACAAATGCTTCGAGGAGATTTGTCGTGGCCAGGACTTGGTAATTCACGCCGGACGCGCTGTCCCAGATGACCAACTGGTTATTGTTGCTCAACCCGGAGATTTGCAACGGGGGGGCCACGATGGCGCTGCGGGTGTCGCTGA
The DNA here is from genome assembly GCA_036498725.1 of Verrucomicrobiia bacterium. Classification (GTDB taxonomy): domain Bacteria; phylum Verrucomicrobiota; class Verrucomicrobiia; order Limisphaerales; family UBA11358; genus UBA11358. The sequence goes on from DASYEY010000263.1 coordinate 2,034, forward strand.
TTGGCGGGATGGCATTTGTATAAATGACCTGGATCAAATTGGTGCCGATATTTGGATTGCTCCAATTATAAAGGAGTGATTTGTATCCCGGACAGCCCGCAACCGCGCCCGCGGGCCGCAGGATGTAGGACGATTGCGGTTGTAAAATGCCGTTGATGAGCAGATTGAAGTTGGCCGCTTGCGAGGTGAGCGTGGAACTAAAACATGCCTGCACGAGATAGGTGGCGTTATTGCTATAGGTCAACACTGTGCCGTCCGTGGCCGGACTGGAAATCAAAACCGTTTGCGCCGGCGCGAGCGTGTTCACCGTTGCGCTCAAGATCGTGACGCGATTGGTGTAAACGGCGGTCGCGTATTCCTTCAAACGCACATTGATGGTGGCCGTGCCGCTGGTGGGTATATTGGTATAGACAAAGCGGAATTCCTGCGGATAACCCGGATAGCTTGGATTCAACGACGTCGTCGGCGTCACTGCCGTGGCCGCAACGTAAACCGGCGCGCCGCCATTGTCGTTTCCGTTGCCGTTTGGCTGGCCGGTGACGTGGTCGTCATTGTTCGCGTTACTATCCTGGATATTAAAATCCACAGCTGTCACAGTGCTATCCGCGCGCACAACAACCGTATAGGTGTTCTGAGTGATCGTGCTGCTGGTTGCCGGGAAGGCAATCGTTCCCGTTGGCAATGCGCCGTCATAGTAGAATGTCTGCAAGAATGTGTTATAGACTGACGATTGGTTGGTGCGCGGTAAAAATGTCCGGGCGCGAAGGATATGAAACCCGGATTGCAGGCCCGTCACCGTACTGTTGGTATTCAGATCATTGTGCAGCCAGACCACCGCGGTCGTGGGGTTGAAATTTGTGATGGCAGTTTGCGTCAGGCCGAAATATTTTGCGCCGGAAACTTCGGCGTCAGAAATCGGTGAAATACTTTGTCCCGCATAAACACTGCCACCGTTGAACAGCGCGATCTTGTAACGCACTTGCGTGCCGGCCGGTTGGGCCGGAATTGTGCCTTTCCACCAATCAATGTTGTTCTGGATGCTGTCGTGATTGACCCAGCCGCCCTGGACGACGTGCGTCGTGCCATGGCCGGTGCCAAACGCGCCTTCGGGATTTGAGCCGTCGGTGGTGTAGTAAAGGAAACAGGTGTTGATCTGAAATTGATAGCCGACCTTCACCCATAAATCCACGGGCTGGCCGTCCGTTGGGCTAAGCGGACTCCGTTGGGTCGCCGGATTCGCGCTCAACGAAGTCACGGTATTGGTCGGATCATGCAACACCCAGCTCGCGGTGGCGTTGGTGATGTTGTTTTCGTAGCCGGAGCCCGCGACAATGTTGCTTCCCCCGCCAACGGTGTAAAAATATGTTTCCGCGCCGAGGGAAACGAGGTTGTTGCTCAGGATGTTCCGGGCCGCAAATTTTTCCGGGCCGTTGCGGAATTGGAAGGCCGTCTGTTCGTAGCCGAGGAACACATCGGTCGCGTAGCCCGGTTTGTTATCGCGCAAATCGGCGCCGGCCGGCCCGACGCCGCCCGACATCGGCCCCAGGTTCATCTGGCTGTTGAGGTCAACGCCGCCATCCAGTTTCACCAGGGTATTGGCTGAGGAAGCATCGTTGCGGACCAGAATGTCAAAATTGCCATTCGTCACCACGGGAATATCAATCGCATACGTCAGGTTCGAAACATTCATGCCGCCGATGACATTGCCAAATTGATCCACGCTGCCGCGCATCTTGAACGGAAAGATCGGCGCATAATTCGCATCGCCGTTCACGCCGTCATGCCGGTAGGCGGTCAGGTGCGGAACTTCCATTCCATTTTGACGGAGGATGATCGCATTGGTTGAGGGATTGGCGCGGCTGGGCTCCGGCCATTGATAGCCATACATCACCCAGCCGCCGCTCGGCAGATTTAGTTCGATCGCCCCGCCGCCGGACGGAATAGTTTGTCCGCCCACATAGATCAGGCGTTGTTTCGGATCGGCATTATTTGCCGAGGCTTGCGCGGCGGACAGACTCGTCGTTGCGCCATGAACCAGCAGTTTTTGATAGGCGCGATTGCCAGCGGTGGCGGTGCTGGATAATTGCACCAGCACGGAGCCGGGGCCAAAACCGACGGCCAACCCGACGTTCTTTGAATTGGAAACGGTGATCCCGCCATAATAGCTGTCGCTCGTCCGATTCACGCCGTCGTCAAAAGTGGTGTCTCCGGGATAACCATAATTATCGTTCATCGCGAACAACACCACGTCCTGGGTTTGCGGACTGCTGCTGCTGCCTTCGCGGTAATCATAACGTTCGAAAGCGACGGTATTTTGATCACTCCAGCGCGGCCACGTGCCGCCCCGGGCCAGTTGATTATGCACGTAGGCGACATCCGGCATTTGGTTATCACCGAATTCGCCAAGATAATTGGCATAAGACGGATTCGGAAAGTAATTGGGCGCACCAGATTGGTTCCAGCCGTCAGAATAGATTTCTGGAATGCCTTCGTGCATAAAATAATAGGCATTCTGAATGTCACGATGCGTGGCACAGCAACCGCTGGCATCCTGGCTTTGCGCGAACATCACGCTTTGTGCCGAACTAAATGCACCGGAATAAGGAACGTAATCGCGTTGGTCCATGCCGGAAAGGGAACTGTTGCCACCTAACGCGGAGTTCATCTGGTCACGCAAGGGCGCGTTTAACAACCGCATGCCCGTATTAATGTATTCGCTGAACGTGGGCGGCATCCCGAGATGTTCGCCAAATAGCATCGCATCATTGCGGGGGGCTTCGGTATCAAAGCAACTATTACGATTATTGTCCGATTCATAATACCCATTGCCCAGCACATTCGTGCCGTAACCATGCACATAATCGAACATCGCCTGCACGGCGCCGCAATAGCCATTCCACGTCGCCGTGCTGTCGCCAAAAAATCCCGAAGGAGTGTGTTTCACGGCGTCGAAACGAAAACCGTCGCACTTTGTTTCATTCATTTCCCAGAGCAGGGCGCGGATGAGATAGGAGTTCACATCTTCCGACACCGGCACCCCGTTCGTACCGTTGAAAGGATGCCAGGGACTGCCTTCAATGGCTGGCTGCGTGTTGTCCATGTAGTAACTATTGCTGCCGGGCTGACGAAGAAAAGTTAGTTTGTTGGTCGTGCTGCCCAACGTTGCGCCGAAATTATCATTGATGGTGCCGGGTTCGTTTGCCAGGTCAATCAAGCCATCGAGCGATTCATTCTGCACATCCCATTGATTGTTGTAGTCCTGTACGCTCGGCCAGTTTTGGAAATGGCCGCCGCTGGTGGTTTGCAGATGAAAATCCTGCGGCAAGAGCCCCGGATAATAATTCGTCGGCGTGCTGGAATTGTAACCCGGCACGGTGAACGCGCGGTGATTCATCACATTATCAAAGTAAACGCGGATGCCAAACCGGTGCGCAGTCTGCACCATCTGCAATAGCTGGGCCTTCGTGCCCCATTGCGTGGCGATGGTGCCCTTCTGGTTCAAGTCGCCCAGGTCAAACGGATCAAACAAATCATAGCCAACGGAATAACCGCCGCTTTCACCCTTCGCCGGATTCGGCACCCATAAACTGTCGTAGCCCGCTTCCGCGATTTCCGGCATCTTGGCCGTCAGATCCACCCATTTGACATTAAACAATTCCAACATCGCTTCGCCGTGCGCTGCCTGAATCGTCACCAGCGAAAAAAGCAAAGCGAACCCCACGATGCGCCGGATATGGCTTGGTAAAAATGACGACAAAAAAGATTTCACGGGATAAGTGGTGACGCGGGATTAACTGGCACGGCCCTGATTCAGAAAAAGCGGTCGCTGCTTGAAGTGATGGAATTGCATGACTCCACTATGAAGCAGAAAAAAACGGATTCCATCGCATTTTTGTGCGGTGAAAACGTCGGAAGGCAGGGAGATCTTTTTACAGATTAACAATAGCCCGCCGCCCGGTGCCTAAAGCCTTTCCTGTCAGGAACCATTATTTATTGCGACGCAGTAAGTAAAAGCCACCCAAGGCCAACGCCCCCAAGGCCATGGTTGAAGGTTCGGGCGTCGCTGCGGGGGTAACATCCGCCCAATCGAGACCGACTCGCAAATCGTCCAATTGACCGCCAGCGGGTTCGGCGGCGGAGCGGTCAAAAATCAAGAAGCTGGCGATGCGGGCGATGTCAACACCGCCGCTGGAAGATAAATCGGCGGTGGGTGCGGAAGCATCGCCAAAAGTACTGGCATTCGGGTCAATCCAAAGCTGGGAGATGTCATCGCCAGTTGCTGGATTGAACGTATAGCTGCCCACCAAAAATAGCGTATCCGAGGTTGTGAAAACGGTGGATCCCCAAGCCGTATTGAAGGTGGATCCAGAACTGCCTTCTTGCAATCCAATATTGTAACCGCCAGTCGTTTTTCGGGTCATCACCCGGGTGACGATTGTGCCCGGCGCGGTCGTTGCCGATCCCTGTGAGTTGTTGAAACCCGCCCAGTAAGTGCCGGCGGTGGTCAGGCCAGTGAGGTCGGTTAATTTTAGCGCGAAAGAAAAATACACCGAGCCGGAAGTGATGCCACCCGCGCCAGCGGTTAAATTGAGCCGTGCACTATCCCCATTGCCGCCAAACAACACACTTTGACCGCCACCGCTTGAAGCCAGCCCGGAAACCGATAGGTCACCGGAGCCGATGGTTGGTTGTGGAGACGTGCCCGTACCGATGTCATACCACGACTGGCCGCTCGCGCCGGTTTGGCCCGCAAGATTGGAGCCGGTGTTATAACTGGTGCCCCCGGAACCCGTGGCGTCTGAAAACGGATCGTACAGGGGGTTGCCGGCTGACACTTGGGCAAATACCGGCCCACTGGCCAGACAGGCGCAACCAGTCAGGGTGATAAGTAGCTTTTTCATAGGAGGGTTATTTGTTCAATGATGATTGGCGTTTCTGATTGTTGTTCGCTTATGACGGCCGTTGATCGTGTCCTTCTAATCGTTCCGCAGACCAATTGCGCAAACCTTTGTTCTATTTGGCAAAATAAAAGCAAATAATAATTATTTTGTTGGAAATTTTCTGAACAATGGTTTGTTCAAAATTAGACTTTGGCAGCGTCGAAGTCAATCATAATTTCAAGATTTATTGGTCTGGAAACGTTGTTTTAACCTATAATTCAGGATTCTGCCGGTCAGGGATCGTCGTTGACGCTTTCAGCGCTGGGAGCTGGCCAGTTTTTGTTCGGTTTCCAATTCGGATTGGGCGTGGGCATGTCAGCGTTCACGCTTTTTCTCCAGTCATGCAACATGGCGGTCAGTTCCTTGACCTTGTCCGGTTCCGTTTGAGCCAGGTCATGCTGTTCGCCCGGATCGGTCTTAATGTTGAATAATTGCACCGCATTATTTTCGTAGTATTCAATCAATTTGTAGTCGCCTGACCGTACGGCACCACAGGGGCTTTGGGCCCCGTGATTGCTGTAGTGAGGATAGTGCCAATACAATGCCCGGCGGCTGAGTTGATCAGCCCCAGCCTGATCTTGCTTCAACAAGGGAACCAGGCTGCGGCCGTCCACGCCATTCTCTTTGTTGGTCAGCGGGCGCAAGCCAACCAGATCAAGAATGGTTGAATAAAAATCTGTGCTGATCACAGGCACATCGCAGGCGGTGCCATTATTGCTGGCCTGCGGCCAATAAATGATCAACGGTTCGCGGATGCCGCCTTCGTATAACCAACCTTTGCCACCGCGCAACGGCAGATTGGAGGTGGCATACGCTTTGTCCAAGGCCACTGGTGAGATGACCCGGCGCGGACTAAAAAAATTGGCGCCCGACATGCCGCCGTTGTCCGAGAAGAAAATGACGACGGTGTTATCGGCGATGCCCAATTCCTTGAGCTTGGCCAGTACGCGCCCCAAACTTTCATCCGTGCTTTCGACCATGGCCGCGAATTGAGTATTGTCCTGATGCTGTTTGATTTTTACCGTGCGGCGGGGCAGCAGGCTGAAGCCTTGATAGTTTTTATTGTGCAATAACGCGGCGAGATCTGCTTGTGACGGCGGATTGGGGTCATCGGGATTGCCTTCCAGAATATACGGTGGAGTTCGTGGCAGCTCGCCGGCCTTGCTCAGCTTGTTCAATTTTTTATCGTATTTGACGACCAGATCACCCCGACCTTGGATGGGATCGTGCACGGCGAAGTTAGCTAGATAGAGAAAAAAAGGTTTATCCTTATTGGTGGTGATCCACTTCAAAGCTTCCGTGGTCAAACGATCCGTCAGGTATTCACCGTTGACGCCGCCTTCCAACCCTTTCATGCCGTAGGGGGAAAAGTAAGTGTCGTTGGGCCAGCCTTTATTCCAATCGGGAATATGCAATTCAAATCCCTGCCGCTGGGTGGAATTGGTATCTTCGCCCAGATGCCATTTGCCGAAAATGGCGGTGCGATAGCCATTTTCCTTGAGCACTTCCGGCAAGGTGGGTTGATCGTAAGGCAGATGCTGCATTGTCACCGCGTTTTTTTCTTTTTGAAACGGCTTGTCCAAGCGTCCCGGCAGATAATCAGTCAGATGCAGGCGGGCTGGATATTCGCCGGTCAAAATGCTGGCCCGGGAAGGTGAACAAACAGAGCACGCCGCATACGCTTGTGAAAATCGCACGCCTTGTTTGGCGAACTGATCAATGTTGGGCGTCTCGTAGAATTGGCTGCCTTCATAACCAACATCGCTCCAGCCCATGTCATCCACCAGAAAGAAGACGACGTTCATTTTTTTTTCCGGCTGGCTGGCCAGGGTTTGTGCGGAAACGCAAGTGCCCAGGCCCAAGCCGAGCGCGAGATAACACCAGGATGATATTTTCATATTTTATTTTGGCCGGACATCAACGACACAACGGAAACCAACGGTGCCGGAACGGTCTTTGCCCGGGGACATCAATAGCAATTTGGCATGTTCATTCAACTTCGCAGAGTTGGGGAAATACCATTTCGAACCTTGGGGATGATAGTAACTGCCGCCGCGCAAAATGGCGGCACGAGTATGTTCATCCACATATTCATCCGTCCATTGCCAGATGTTACCGGCTAGATCCATGACGCCGAACGGGCTGGCGCCTTGCGGGAAAGCGTCCACATCCGTCGGCGGGCGTAACGTATGCCCTTCATCAGGCAGCGGCACGGCATTGGTGTTCCACTCATTGCCCCACGGATACAAACGGCCATCGGAACCTTGGGCCGCGTACTGCCATTCCCATTCATGCGGCAGCCGTTTGCCGGCCCAAGTGGCATAAGCGCGGGCATCTTCCAGTGAAACCCACGTTACCGGTTTATTGCCCCAGCCCGTTGGGTAATTGCCATCCTTCCAATCTTTGAGAAAATTATAGTCGTCGGCCGGATGATAATGCGTCATATCCACAAATTCCTTGAACTTCGCATTCGTGACGGGATAACGATCAATGTAATACGGACGGGTGGTCATGGTCAGCCGATGATAGCGCCGTGGCGACTCTTCCTGCGGCAATTGCACGTCCACCCAATTATTGTCTTTGCCCTCCACTTCAATGCCGGAAACCGCGAACACAAACGGACCGGCGAGAATCTCCACCATGCCGTCCGGAGCGGTCCGGGCGGGACGCGTGGCCGGAATGGCAAGCTGGGTTTGCGGCAGAAAATTCCATTGGGCAGAAAAGTCCGCGAGCGGTTTTTGCGCCAGGGTTTTCATATCGGCCAGCAACGTTGTCAGTGCGCCATCAAGATTCGCGTCGGTCGCCAGCACCGCCCCATAGCCACGGCCTTCAATTTCAAAACTCAGATCGGCATAAACCGCGCCGTTGTTGGTGACCAACCTGGGCGATAATTCAACCCCGTGCCAGAGATCAAAGTAATGGGTGCCTGCGTGGTGGGGAACTTGAATTTGAGAACTTGAAATGTCGTATTCCATCCGATTTACCAGAGTCCACAATGTCTGCTCGCGGCCGGGGAATTGGCTGGCAAAGACCCCGTGTTGCAACGTTGGAACGTGTGGCGTCCAATCATGGCTGACCAATAAATCAGCGCCGGCGCGCTCGATTTTGGCGATGCGGCGCACCGCTTCGGCATCGCGCGGGGTCAGGCCATTCCAGATGCCCCAGATGTTTTCCCAACTTTCAAAACCGACGCCATTGAAGAAAGCATGTTGCAGATCATCCGTGTGGTCGCGCGCCCAACGGTTGCAGACATTGACCATGTGCCGCGACTCCAGCCATTTGTATTTGCTTACGGAAGGAACCAACGTGTATTCCCACCAATAGCCCCAAGTCAAATTATTCCACGGCAAATCGCTCTCATTCTGAAAACCCACTTCCGGTTCAAAGGCGAGGGCATGTCCCGACTTATCGGCGGCGTCGCGATATTCCTTGGGCAGACCTTTCATTGTATCGCCGTTCACGCCATCCGCATCCACGGCTTTCAATTCCTTGGCGATGCTTTCCCATAATGGTTCGCTTTCGTCGTGCGTGCCGGTTTCCCACGGCATGACGGGAAACAAAACTTTTACGCCGCGCCGATGAAAATCCGCCACCATGCCGCGAACGCCGGTCAGCCCGCCAGGCAAGGCGCGGACCATGTCGAATTGGTTGCGATCATCAATCCCGATATTGGGATAGACCGCCCAGACCAGGACGCTGTCAATTTTTCCGTAACGTTTTTCCAAGTCATCCAGATAGCGGTCCACCGTATATTTCCCGGTCAAGGGATCAAAAAAATACCGGTCTTCCACCATCATCTGCGGCTGGATGAAACTGCTTTGTGTCCATTTCAACTCCGGGCGTTCATATTCCGTTCCCTGGTAATCCAGTTTGGTCAACCGGTTGCTACGCCAGCGTTTCAGGTCGCCCAACCATTGGGCGTAGTCGTCGTTGGTTTGCGGGCCGGCAATGGTTTCATGCATCACGGTGAGTGACATGACTTTCTGCCCTTGCCCCCAAACGGACAACGTCGTCAATAGACTGAAAAGGACAGTTAATGGAAGGTGATGTTTCATGCGCCAATTTTTCCGGGGCTACTGCGGCTTGGGTTTAATTGCCTTCGGTTTTCGGGTGGGCTTCCACCCGCTTGATGATGTGTTTCAATTTGTCAGCGACGTTCGTTTTGTCAGTGAACAGGTTATCATGTTCGGCCAGATCATTTTTTAAGTTGTATAATTGGTCGTCCTTGATGCGTTCCGACAAAGGCCAGTAAGTCCGTTCCCAATGCGGATTCGGTGCGCCTTCGATGTATTTCCAATAACCGCGGCGGACGACGAAGGCGCCGCTGCCGCCACTGGTGAGGACCATGGATTTTCGGACCGGTGGCGTTTCATCATTGAAGAGATAGGAAAACAAGCTGTAACTATCGTCGCCTTCGCCGGCCTTGAGCTTATCGCCGACCACGTCGGCAAACGTGGCCATCAAATCCGTCAGGCAAACCATGTCGTTATTGGTATGCGCGGTCTTGATGCCGTCCGGCCAGGAAACGATCAACGGAATGCGCAGGCCGCCTTCCCAGGCGTCTTCCTTGAATCCCAATAGATCGCCGGCGGCTTTGTGGCCGTAAGTCAGCCAGCCCGTTTTCCAAACCCGGTTACCGTTGGCATTGGTGAACTCTGGCTTGAAGTTATCAAAATAATTCAGCCACAAATCCTTGGCGAATGCTTCGTTCTTATATTTTCCAAGGCCAAAGGCGGGGTCGCCCGGTTGCGGGCCATTGTCGGAAGTGACGATGAACAGCGTGTTATCCAGTGCGCCATTTTTCTTCAGCGCTTCCACGATTTGTTGCACGGACCAGTCAAATTCCATCACCATGTCGCCTCGCAAACCCGCCTGGCTTTTGCCTTTGGTGAAGGTCGGTAAACAGGGCCGGTGAATCGCGATCGTGGGAAAGTAGAGGAACAAAGGTTTGCCATCGCGCTTGGCAAAATGATCATTCACGACGGCGGCGGCTTTTTTGGTCAAATCCTGGTTCAAAGTCCGGGAGTCCCAATCCGGAGCGGCCAGGCTATTTTCTTCAAATTCATAAACCGGTTTTGACACGGAGGGCGGTTGAACGACTTTATCATTTTCGATGAACACATACGGAATCTCATTGATCGAACCGGCAATGCCGAAAAAATAATCGAATCCTCGATCAATCGGTCCGCCGGTCACTGGCTTGGAAAAATCAATGTAATCCTGCGTCTTGCGGTCCCAAGAGCCAAAGACAGTTTTGTCCGGGTTCGCCGGCGCGTTTGTTTTCAGTGCCCAGTCAAGGCCGACGTGCCATTTGCCTACGCACGCCGTGTCGTAACCGTTGCGTTTCAGCAACGAGGCCAGCGTTGTACGGTCCGGTTCGATCAACGGCTTGGCAAACCAGGTCACGACGCCAAATTTCAAACTGGTGCGCCAGGAATAACGCCCCGTGAGAATACTATAACGGGAAGGGGAGCAGATGGACGAGACCGCGCTGGCATCCGTGAACCGCACACCGCTTGCTGCCAACGCATCCACGTTGGGAGTCGAAATCTTCGTGGCGCCGTAACAACCAAAATCGCCGTAGCCCAGATCATCCGCCACGATCAATACGATGTTAGGGTGGGCCGTTTTACTTGTCTGCGCGTGGGCTGCGGTGGCCAATGATAAAATTCCTAAACCAACTCCTAAACCGGCATAAATCCTGACTTGGATGAGCCGCGCTGCGTTTTTGGCCCAAAAACGAGTGAGCTGAGGAGGTGAAATGAGACGAGTCCAGGTACAGATTAGGGCTGGTTTCATGGCAATGGTTTGGTTCAAATTGCTATTAACTCAATCGTTTGCGCAAAATTATCATCCGTTATTTTTAGCGTCAATCTTTAATTCGGTTTTGGATCGAATTCGTAGGCGCCAATGGCCGGATGGTTGGTGGGAATCAGGTGATTATCAAAATCAAATGGGTAATGCAGATTGGCCCCCAGGCCAATGGCCGGACTATTTGAACTCAACCGAAAATCGTCATGGTCCGGATCGCGAAACCGGGGATTGTTAATCCTATCACCCGTATTCAGTTCGGCGCCGCCACCGAGATAACGCCGTTGATAGGCGGCAACACTTGGTCCGGCCGGCAGATTTGTTTCGTCCGTCCGGTAAAATAGATTGTGAGCGTGATACGGTTGGCCGCGGGCAAAGACTGGTTCCACGCGCGTTCCGTTCCAGGCAAAAATATTGTTCACGAAACTGATGTTCGTGTTTTCACGATATGACCAAAAGATGACATCTTCCGAATCCGGCTGGTCATGTGCCAGTGTGCGAACCACTGTGTTATTTTCCACGCGCATATTGGAGCAGGGGCCGGTGAACCCCAGGAACGATTGATAATCTTCGCAAACATTATGGTGAATCCAGAAGTGGTCCTGGATCACAGGGCCAAAGCCGCCCTGCATCGCCGCTTGTTGCGCGCCGGTGGCCAGATTGCGCGGATCATTTTTGGCGACCTGCCCCACCCACTCAATGAATCCCTGGTTGCGCAAAGAAAGATTGTGATGAATTAAAATATCTTCTTTCGGTAAACTGCGGTCGTTGATTTCGATGGCGCCGCCATCATGGCCGTACTCCTCGCTGGGGGCGCAATAGTTCACAAACCGATTATAGGCGATCTCATTGTGTGAGCTGCAAACTACCACGGCCATCGGTCCCCAATGCGGTTTGACGGGTTCGTTGTCATCGTGGATGTTGTTGCGCGTGATGAGATTATGCTGGCCATAGACGGTGATGCCGACGGGTGTCTGCGTCATTTCACAATGGCGAATAATATTGTGATTGGCATTAGTGGTGAGAAAGATCGCCCCCAAGGTTCGGATATCGTTGGTGCAGGGATTGGCCGGACATTGCTCAAAGAATAGGCCGTCCACGATCAAGTAACTGGCGTTGAGTCGGATAGCATTGCCGGACAGGACGGCAGATTGTGGATTGGTGAAGCGGGGCAGGGCCGCGCCTTCGCCGTATGGCCGGAAGACGATTGGTGCGTTTGAGGTGCCGGATTGGTTCACTTCAAAACCACCTTCAAAACTGGAGCCGCGTTTGAAAAGAACAAGGTCACCGGGTTGGAAAATCACTTGGTCCAAAAATTTGAGAACTGGCCAAGGATGTTCTTTGGTGCCGTTGCCGCCGCCGGCGCTGGCTTGGCTGTCCAGATAATACTTCACCGGTTCTGGCTGTATGCCGTTGGCCAAAAGCCCGGCCGGCAGACCAGTCACCGCTGCCAGTGTCAGCGTCAAGAATTTCATGCGCGCAACCTGCATCTGAATCATTGATGCCGACAGTTTGTGGATCAAGCAAGCTTTCCACGGGCGCGGGGATGGTATCTCTCCGCGCCGGGAGGTTGCGGCCATGTCAGGTCCATGCCGGTACGGAGGTCAGTTCCGCAGGCGGAAGAATAACTGACTGGCGACGGAAACACTGTTTGTGTACGGGCTGGTCGCACTGGGTACGTCAGTATAAGGTCCGGTGACATCTGCTGCCGATTGCAAGGTGAACGCGCCATCCCAATTAAGGATTAAGTTGGTGCTCTCATGCGTGAAGGAAAGAATGGGCGAGGTTACCACGAACGGGCTTTCCACCGGCCCGAAATGGATGCTGCGGAAAGTTTGATTCACGCCCGCATAAGCCAGGGTAACGCCGGCTGAACCTGCTCCCGTATCCGCAATCTGCACGATCCGGTTGTTGTCGAGCGTCTTATCGTTGCTGGTCAAATAAATCACCGGGTTGGCTCCGCTGAAATCGGCTGTGATATATCTTGGCCCCATGCTGCCCAAACCGTTGGTCAGGGTGTAAATCAGATTCCAGGCCGTTCCGTCAAATTCCCAGCGTTGCAAGCCGCCGCCGGCCGTCGTCGCGCGTTGGTCGGCCACATAGATCAGATTGCCGCTGGGACTCACGCTCATGTCGAAGGTGCCGGATGAGCCGCCAAATAAAACGGCGGTCGTGGCGTTCGCGGCATTGGTTGGCATGCCGTTGACTTTCAAAATGCCGGTCGGATTGGAGGCTTCAGCACAATAGATGTCGCCATTGATCAACTGCATCGAACGGCTGTTCACAAATGTATTTTGCACGGTGGCGGCCGGACCATCAAAACCAAAGTACACCACCCCCGTTTTGCCGCCGGAACCCCAGTAATTATTCGTTCCGTCCGTGATGGCGGCGCGCCAATACGTTTGGTCAAAGGCCGGGTTGGTGCTGGCCACGGCGAGTTTGAATTGCCCGTGCGAATTGATCAGTCCGATGCCGCGCGGAACGGTGGCCGCAACGGAGTTTGCCAGGTTATCACCATAATTCAAATTGGTGTTGTAACCGGCGATGACCAGAAAGCGGCCATCAAGTGATAAAGTCAAGCCGCTGCCGGTGGTGGCCCCGCTATTGGCCCCGCCTATGTTGTCCATCCCGATGGCCACCGTAGCCGTTGAGCCGCTATCCGGAATGGTCACGGTATTGAGGTAACTGCCATCGGTGGCATAGGCATCCAGGAACATGGAATTGCCGTCCAATGTTAATCCTTCCGCTCCGTTACCGCAACGGATGACCACCAAATCATTCGTTGTCAGCGAAAGATTGGTCGTCAACGTCAAGGCCACGGGGGCGCTGGTCACGGCATTGAATGAATTGGAGGCGATGACAAAATAATTTCCCACATTAGCTGTCTGGGCGTTAGTCAGGGCATAGGCAAAATTGGTCGCGCCATTGACGGGATTGTTGTTGAAGAACCACTGGTAATTCAAGGCGCCAGACCCGCTGGTGCCAATCGCAAACACGGCGGGATCACCCGGCGTTACCGTGCGCGGATTAGGCGGGGCGGTGATGGTCAGCGGGCTGGTCAACACGATGGTGACCACGCTGCTGGTAACGTTATTGAAATTCACGCCATAAACCTGACAGGAATAGTTCACCACGTCCGCCGCGGAGATGCTGGAGATGGTCAAGGTATCGGATTGCGAACCGGAGATATGGCCATTGTCGAACAAGAAACCAGACCCGTTCTTATACCATTGATATGACAAGGTCGGTGTGCCAGCGGCGACAACGTGGAACGAGATTGTGTTCCCGGCAACATTCGTCGCGTTGACGGGTTGCGTGACGATGATCGGATCGATCACCGTCAGATTGGCGGTCAAACTTTGGATGGTCGCGCCCAGCGCATTGGTGATGATCACGGAATAGCCGCCGGTATCAGCCGCTGCTACGTTGGTTAGTACGAGCAAATTGCTGTAACTCCCAAAAATGTAGCCGCCATCGGTCAGATTATTGCCATCCTTTTGCCATTGATAGGTGAAGGGTCCGGTGCCCGACGGCGTGACGGAGAACGTGGCGGTTGTGCCGTATTTATTGGTACGGCTTTGTGGTTGGCCGATGACGCTCGGGTCCGACAATGTCAAAGTGGCGCTGGAACTCAGCAATACCGTGCCCGTGCCATTGGTGACATAAGCGGCATAACTGGTGACATCCCCCGGAGAAATGTTGCTGATGGTCAGCACATTGGAATTAGCGCCAGAGATATTGCCACCATTGGCCAGGAAGGTACTACCACCTTTGATCCATTGATACGTCAGGGGTGCGGCACCTTTAGCCACCACGCTGAACGTCGCCGTATAGCCGTCCGGCAAGGTCTGGTTCACCGGATTTTGCGTGATGATCAAGTAATCGCTGCTGGGCGTCACATCTGCCCAGCTCAGGCCAATGCGTAAATCATCCAATAGTCCCGGAGGTTCTGCCGCCGATTGATTCAACAACGTGAAACTGGCGATACGGGCGATGTCGGCACTCGCGCCGCTGGACGTCAGATCGGGGGCAGGGGCTGATCCGTTGCCAAAGGTGGAAGAACCAGGATTGATCCACAGCTGGGCGACATCGTTATTGGCCGCACCGGAATTAAACGTATAACTACCCACGACGAAAATGGTGTCGGATAAGGTGAACACCGTGCTGCCCCAGGCGGTGTTGAACCCGGTAGTCGGATTGCCGCCACCTTCCTGCAGCCCGACATTAAATCCGCCGACCGTGCTGCGCACCATCACGCGGGTGGCCACGGCCGCCGGGGTGGTGATGGCATGATCATGGCTTTGCAAATTATTGAAGCCGGCAAAATAAGTGCCATTCGTAGTGAGTTGGGTGAGGTCAGTCAATTTGAAGGCAAAAGAAAAATAAACGGTGCCGGCCGTGATGCCATTCGCGCTGGTGGTCAAATTCATCACCGCGCTGTCGCCATTGCCGCCGAATGCCACGCTCCGTCCGCCACCGTCCGAATACAAGCCGGGCACCGGTAAATCATTCGTAACGATGATCGGTTGATTCGTCGCGACATTATTAGAATTGGCGGCCACCGTTGGCCCGTATTCCCACCAGGATTGCACGCCATCGCCTGGATTAGCCGCCCGGCTTTGGCCGGAGAGATAAGCGCCCACGGTATACGTGGTGCCACCGGAAGCTGTGGCGTCGGAGAAGGGTTCATATTCTGGATTGCCAACCGCTAATTGAGCGACGACTGGCAACCCCGCAAGGCAGCTCGATAACAGTACGATTAACTTTTTCATATAAGAGAGACTTCTTCGGGTGTGATTTGGAAATGACTTGATGGCAACGTTGCTGGTAAGGTCGGATGGAGTGGCTTAATCTTTCGTTGGTGAACCAGCCCGGCTCGCCAATCTTAAACAGCCTGATAATGAATAGGCACAAACCTTTGTTCTAATATGGCCAACTGGATGCATATAGGTGCCTTTCTTTTGCCGGATTGGCTAGCGCAATTGATTGCGCTATATTTGTCTCCGCATGGCCTTTCTGTCAAGGGTTTTTTGGTTACGGTCTTGAAACGGAGACGGTCAGCGCAAGGGCTGGTGTCGGGGAAATAATAGATTAACCCTTTATTTAAAGGGTTTTACACGCCTTATAGCTGTCGGTCGGCGGAGATTTGTTTGGAAATCATAAAAAGAATTACCGTCAATTTCGTTTTGGCAAAAATTATAATAACCTGTTGACACTTAAAACTGAACAAGGTAGTTTTGCACAAACGTTTGCGTAAAAATCAGCACTTTACTCTTTTAGTATGGTCATGCAAAAAACTTCAATCATTACGGGTTGTGCCGG
>DASYEY010000264.1:0-1980 GCA_036498725.1 Verrucomicrobiia bacterium
ATATCCATTGATATTTTCATCCCAAATCTGCCGTAAAAATTCGTTGCGAGTAGCCATGATTTTTATTTTTTGGGCTCAATTGTTCCCGGTCCATGCGAATGACCGTGCGCGTCTTTGATGTCGTCGCGGCGCTCGAGGCGGGCGTTGGTTTCCACGGCTTTCGATTCCGGGATACGCACACGCGGTTCGCGGGCGACGCGGTCTTTGCCGCCGGCAATCGTCACGAACGGCCCGCCTTCCATCGGTGCGGGTTTGGTGAACGCGACTTCGGGGAGGTCAGTCGGTTTGCCAGCCAGCGGAAAATCTTTTCGCAACGGAAAATACGGGTAGCCTTCCCACATCAGGATGCGGCGAAGGTCGGGATGTCCGCGAAAGCGCAGGCCCATCATGTCGTACATTTCGCGTTCGTGCCAGTCGGCGGTCCGCCAAACCGTCGAGACCGTCGGCAACTCGCATTTCTCTTCGCTGACGTCGGTTTTCAAGCGCAAATGTTTGCGATGGCCAAGGCCGTAAAGCTCATATACCACCGTGAAACGCGGGTCATCGCCATAATTATCCACGCTCGAAACATCTATCAGAAAATCGAAGCCCAGGTCCGCCTTTGCGAACGCGCACACTTCAGCGATGCGCTCGGCATCAAGCACCTTTAGCGTCACCTCGCCACGAAACTCCACTGGTTCCGCGATCAGGTCGCCGAATTTCTCTTTTAATTTTTGTGCCAGTTCCACGAGTGGATCAATGGGAGTTCAAATCAAACGGACGTGTCAGCCGTTATTTTTCGTTGCACGGAAAGCACTGGTTCCCGGGCCACTTTATTTTGCAGTTTAATCAGGGCGTCCAGCAAAGCCTCGGGACGCGGCGGGCAACCAGCCACATAAACATCAACCGGGATAATGCGATCCACGCCTTGCAACACCGCATAACTGCGATACATGCCACCCGTGGAAGCGCACGCGCCCATGGCGATAACCCATTTGGGTTCAGCCATTTGGTCATAGATGCGCTTGACGGCCAGCGCCATTTTATAGGTGACGGTGCCGGCGACAACCATGACGTCCGATTGACGCGGCGAAAAGCGCATGACTTCGGAACCGAAACGGGAGATGTCGAAGCGGCTGGCGCCTGCGGCCATCAACTCAATGGCGCAACACGCAAGTCCCATCGGCATGGGCCAGAGGGAATTCTTGCGAAACCAGTTGAGGGCGGCATCCACTCGCGTAACGATGACGTCGCCTTCGACCTTCGAATTGTAGCCGATTTCGGTGATTGTCTGCATAGGATTAGCGGTTGAAATGCCGCCGACTTAAAGAAGCTAATCACGCGGGAAAAAGACGGCAAGTTGAATTTGTGATTTTTTTCACAAGCGCATGGCGCCGGGTCACCCGTAAGTGAACAAAAAAGCGCGCTTGCGGCGATGTCAACTCGCCGGCAATGCGCGCGTGAAACAGGATTGGGGGAACAAACCATCCTGTCGCAACCAATTAATGGACGTCATGCTCCGGGCCGATCTTCGCCGCGACGGGCTGAAACTTCCGAAGCTGCTGGCGATTGCCCAGGAAGAGTAACGCAGCACCGGCGGCGGCCAGTAAGCTGAGCGCGGAGGGTTCGGGCACAGCAGACAATTGGGGGGAAACCAGCGCGCCGGGATCTGATTGGGCATAGGTGCTGTAGATGTAAGAACTGTCGGCGGCCAGGCCGAAATAAGGCGACGTGGCAGCGAGAACTGCCGGCGAATCCACGCTGGTGAACTGGAAATCAATTGAGGAACCGGGGGCAAGTCCTGCGCCATTGGCATAAAACTGAATGCCATAACCATCCGGGTAATAGTAACTGTCGCCACCAGTAGTATATGCGCTCCATCCATCAGGCGTTCCGATGCTGGAGGGTGTGGAAGGGAGCAGGTCATAGCCATAGACATCAGGCACCCAAGCGAACCAGAATGTGCCGATGGGACTTAGCGAGGAGCTGTCGTTGTTGAGA
>DASYEY010000265.1:0-15754 GCA_036498725.1 Verrucomicrobiia bacterium
CAAATCAAACGCCTTTGGCCGGGTCGCAAAGTGATGGTGGTCATGGCGTTGATTTTTTGGATGACAAAGTTTAGCAGGCCTTTGCCGTTGTGACCTATCCCTCCAAAGAGGGGGTGTTTACAAGAGATTAAAACGCATAAAGTCCTCGCCATCAACCCGTTTTCCATGAATCAAAGATTCAATCAACGCGATTTCACGAACGTAACCCGGCTGGCCGCAAAATCGAGCCGTTAAATCATCAAGTTCCATCCCCGTTTCACTGCCAATAATTTTATGTGTATTCAAAAAAGTGTTGCCTATTCCATGATGCTAGCTGGCTGGTGTTTGGCCGCGGCCACAGCCCAGGCGGCATCTGATTTCAAAGTGATCGCGTTTTACACCGGTATCGATGATCAAGCGCACGTCAGTTTCGTGCATGAGGCAAATGACTGGTTTCCCCGGGCGGCGAAGAAGTATGGTTTCACTTACGAAGCCACCACGAACTGGCATGACCTGAACGCGGAATTCCTTTCGCATTATCAGGTCGTACTTTTTTTAGATACGCGCCCGGAAGATCCGGCGCAACGGCTGGCGTTCCAAAAATACATGGAGCAGGGCGGGGCATGGATGGGCTTCCATTTTTCAGCGTTCGCCCTGACCCCCTCGGCTTATCCCCAGAACTGGGCTTGGTATCATAATCAATTTCTCGGTTCCGGCGAATACGTCAGCAACACGTGGCGCCCCACGTCGGCGATCTTGCGGGTGGAAGACACTAATTTCCCCGCCACAAAAAATTTGCCGACGACGTTCATCTCCCAACCCAATGAATGGTATCGCTGGTCGAATGATTTGCGGACGAATGCTGACATCAAAATTCTGGCATCAATTGATCCGGCCAGTTTCCCCTTGGGCACCGGTCCGAAACCTTATGAGATCTGGCACAGCGGTTATTATCCCGTGGTCTGGTCGAACCAAAAGTATCGGATGGTCTATTTCAACATGGGCCATAACGACATGGATTACGAACACAAGTTCGACCAGACCAGTCGCACGTTGTCTTACACGCTTGCCAACGAGAACGAGAGCCGACTGATCCTCGACAGCCTCTTGTGGCTGGGCCGGGGGAAAGCTCAGTGATTTGAGATTCTCGGGCAAACCGTCCTCGTGCATTACCAACGTTGACGAAGCCCGTGATGTCTTGGACTGCGGTGGCAGAGCGGTAGCGGCGACACCGCTTTCGTACGCATAAGCTGCAAACTTATTTCAAAAATGATTCGTCCGCGCGAAAGCGGCGTGGCGCTGCGCTTCCCGCCGCAATCCATGAGCCTTCTTCGATTGGCTACGCTTTCGGACTGGATTTTACGGCTACAGATTTATTTAAAACGCTCTGATTAAAACTGTAATCACCGGAGGCGAGTTAATTTCCGGTTGTCCCTTTGGGACAAATTTGACTCTCGCTTACGAAGCAATTTCAAGGATAAGCCAGCCGGAAAAACACACTGCCGTTGTCCGGGGTGATCGGTAGCGTGAATTGATTGGTCTGGCTGGAGCCGGGCACACTTACCCAGTTCGTACCCAATCCGGTATTCACTGGGTTGGTCTGCATTTCCAGATGCCAGCCGAGATGATCGAGCGGCCAGGTGAATTGAACCTGCCCGTTGCCCGCCACAAAACTTAAAGGCAGCGGCGTGGTGGAAATGGTCGTCGCACTGGCGGCAGTCGAATTGATGCTTTCGCCGTAAATGTTGGTGGCGGAGACGACATAGTAATAGGTCGTGCCGCTGGCCAGGCTCGTATCGGCATAGCCCGGAGTCGCCACATTGGCGGCGACCAAAACATAGGTGCCGTTAACTGTAGGCGCACGTTTCACATTGTAGCCGGCTGCGCCCGGGGCTGTGTTCCAAGCGAGAGTGATCTGCTGGTCGGAGGCCGTGGTGGCTGTCAATCCTTGTGGCGTAAAGGGCGCAGCTCCGAGCAGGTTAAATTCATCAATGCTCCAATACGTGCCATTGGCGCTGCCGGTCTGGGTAATGCGGAGGTAACGAGCCGCCTGCGCGGTAAAGGTGATGGTGGTAGTTCCGGTTGTGCCGGCCCCGCTGGCGATGGGACTGCTCCAATTTAATCCATCGTTGGAAATCGTGACCTGATAACTACGCGGATAATCATTGGCCGAATTGACTGCGTTCAACACGATTTTGTTGAAGACGTTGGTGCTGCCCAGGTCCACTTGAAACCATTGGCCGTTGACTTGCGAGCCGCCGGTGGACCAGCGCGTGGTCAGGTCGCCATCCAAGGCGTTGGCGGGTGAATCACTGCCTGTGGTACTGGAAATGGCCGCCCAGCCAACCCGGCTCAATGCACCCGACACGGCGATGACTTGCGCGGAATTGATGCTTTCACCCGCCGCGTTCGTGGCGGAAACCACGTAATAATAAGTGGTTCCATTGACCAACCCCGTATTGACGTAGCTCAAGCCTGATACATTGGCGGCGATGGTGGTATAAATTCCCGCACTGGAAAGGCTGCGTTTGACGTTGTACCCGGTGGCCCCGGGGGAGGGCAGCCAACTCAGCATTGCTTGTGAATTGCCCGCAACCGCGATGAGGTCATTGGGGGTCGTTGGGGGCGCACCGGCGACAAAGATCACGGCAAAGGATTCATTGGTGCCGATGGTGGTGCTGCTGGCGATCAGTGAGCTATTTCCATTATTTGGCGTGGTGACGTATTTACCATCATTCATCGCCCGCAAAGCGATCTGGCCGTTAACGGCGGCAAATTCGGTGTACGTTTCCCAACTGCCATAACTGGTACGATTGGCAATCAGCGGACTGGCCCCATTATTATCCGCACAGACATATTGCGTATTCACTAGGGCTTGCAGGGCGATGTTTCCGCCGCCGGCGTCGAACACTTGAAATTGTTCCGCCGCGCCGATGCTGGTGCTGGCCGCGATCAACGCGTTCGTACCGTTGTTGGCCGCCGTGACATATTTTCCGTTGCTCAACGCCTGGAGCGCGTACGTATTACCGACAATCAATTGATGCGAGAAGGCGAGCGGAGCGACGAAGCCACCAAAGAACTGGACCTTGAACAAGTCAGTGCCGCTGCCGGTGTAAACGAGATAAACGATGTGCGTCCCGCTGGCGTTGTTGAGGTTGCAATAAACGTTGGCGTAGTTCTGCGCGCCACCGGTGCCGGCCACCGGGCAGGTTCCGATCAAGGTTCCAGTCGGGCTGTCGAGGCGGATCTCAATGTTGCCGCCGGGACCGGCACTGGCGACCCGCGCGACAAAACAGGTGGCATTCGTCAGCTTGACGTTGCTGTAGGCTGACCAGTCGCCCGAACTGATTCCACCCAAATCGAATCCACCTTCGCTGCATGGTTCGATGCTGACGCCAGCGGCACTCGTATAACTGGCGGCTGCCGTTGGTATGATGGCGACAAAGCCGGAAGAATAATTGGTGAGCAACATCCGGCCCGCATGCAGCCCGGTGACGGTGTTGGAATTAATGATGGCCGAACCGGTGAGCGCTTCAAAATAAGGCGGTCCGACCGCGATGGCGTCCTGACCGGGATTGATGATTGTGTTGTATTGAAAAACGATATTTGTGCCGGTGGAAAAACTTACGGCGGAATACAACGAATCAATGATCGTGTTCGAGGCGCAATAGGCATTGGCCACCACGCCCGAACTTTGGCCATCGCCACCATTGCCCATCATCATGGCCGCCTGCTGCTGGCTGTAGCCATCGCCGCCGCAGCGCAGGACGGTATTGCCCATCACAGTGGCGGACACAAGATCGGAACCATTCACGCCGAATTTGCCGACGCCGAGGCCGATATAACGCGCCGTGTCGCGGAGCAAATTATTGGTCACCACATCATTGATGCCGCCGTAAATGCCGATGCACTTGCCGCCCCATGGGCCGATCGCCGTATTGTTGACGTAAGTGATGTTGCTCATCGTGGTGTAGTACGTTGAGCCGTTGTAATTGACGGAATTGATCGCCATCGCGTCGTCGCCCGTGCCGCGAACATAATTATTCGAGTAGGTCAGGTTCATGCCCACGCCGTTGGCACCCTGATTTTCGACGTTGTTGAAATTGCCGCCGTCCGACCAGACGCTCAACACGCGGCAATTCCGCGCTGTGCCGCCGATGCCGGAACACCAAAACGCCGAGGTCGCATGCTGGATCCAGACATTGTCCACCAGCCAGCCATTGCCGCTGAAATTGACCGCGCCGTTGTTGTTGTTGCCCGCGCGGCTGGATGCATTGCAATCGAGCGCCAGGTTTTGCATCGTGGACGAGGTGGTGGTGACCATGTTGTTCACGCCCTGGGAATTATTGGCCGGGGTGACACGATATAATGTGCTGTACCACGGGCCGGCACCGGCGATCGTGATGCCAGATGCATGTAAACCGCCGTTCACGGCGCTGAAATAAAAGGTGCCCGCCGGGATCCACGCGATCTTTCCCTGCGCTTGCGCGGCGGCAAAGCAATTATTGATGGCGGAGGTGTTGTCAAATCCGATGCTGTTGGAAACCGCGCCATAAGTAAGGATGGATAGTGAATTCGCCGGCTGACTGAGCGGTGCCGGCGGATTTTCCAGATCCACCACGTCAATATTGTAGAACGCGGCAGAATTGGCTGCGTCCTTTTGCAAGGTGAACGTGTCGCCCGGTGTGATCGCGGCACCATTGATGAAAGCGTGTGTGTCGTTCCAAAAGCCGCGCGGATGTCCGTCCGCCGGATTTTTATCCTCCTGCCCGTTGTAGTTCGTGCCTTCGTAGCAATAGTTTTGGAGCGAATTGACACTGAAAGCCTGCCGAAACACTCCGTTCACATACAGATTGATGGTGTTGGTGAGACCGCCGCCGGTCGGCGCATCGGGAATGCCGCTGCGCACGTCAATGGCGGTAAAATTCTGGCTCGTGGTATTGGTCCACGTCAGGGACTGCCCGATGTTGGTCAATTGGCCGAATGCATGGCCCGAGGCCTCCATTTCCGGGCTGGAATATTGGTTCGTGGGCGCGGTCGTAACGGCAATCACCGTGGCCCCGCCGCCGGGCGCGGCAGCTTCAGCTTCGAAGCTGGTGAAAGGAGTGACGGCGCCAACCGTTGCGTTGGCGCGGCTAGCCCAAGATAAAATCGCCAAAGCGATGATCAAACGGATTGGCATTCGGGAAAGCATTTTTGTGACGGGGAATTTTGTGATGTGACAAGATACTGGTCAACCAATGATGCGACGCGGGGTGTTTGTGACAAAATGAGGGTGTTTTTGTGCCAACCATCGCCGGGTAGGGCGGCGCCTAATCTCAATCTTCTGACCACGTTACCGACCCGGTTCGCAGTGGATTTTCGCGAACCTATTGCCGTTTCTACGAATATGGCGAGTCGCAATAACCTGGGCCGATCACTTGCTTCACACTTTCGCCTGTGGTAAGACCAGTGCGTGCTTGGCCGCTGGCCGGATTCAATGTCGGCTTTTTATTTCATGAAGCGAGGAATGTCTGTCTGTCAGAAATGGCCGATCTGCCGATGGTTGATATTCATCTTCCTGATGCAAATCGCATCGGCCCGCGCAAGTTATGAAGTGGATGTCTGGCAAATCGGTGAAGGATTGCCGCAAGGCACGGTCACTTCCATTGCCCAGACTGGCGACGGTTATTTATGGCTGGGCACGCAAAATGGACTGGCCCGATTCGACGGAGTTAGTTTTAAGGTTTTTAACGAAAACAATGTTCCGGCCATCAAAAATAACCGGATCGTTCAACTCTTCGTGGATCGTGCGGACCGGCTCTGGATTGGCGCCGAGCAGGGCAACTTGGTCTGCTATCAAAACGGATTGTTCACGGCTTATGAAACACCGGGCAAAGGCACCTCTTTCAACTATGCCCGGGTATTCTGTGATGATCCAGAAGGCGGTCTCTGGGTGATCTCTTGCGAGTGGCAATTAACCCACCTTAAAAACGGCGTGTTTCAGATACCATCGGCCGATTGGCATCTCAGTGGGGTTCGCCCGGATGCCGTTGCCAGCGATCAATCCGGACAGGTTTGGGTCGGCACGGAAAAAGAACTGGCTCGATTGCAAAACGGAACATTTCAGACGGTCTATGGCCAGACAAACGAAGAAAATTTTCAAGTGGAGTTTCTGGCTAAAAGCCGGACGGGCGGCATCTGGGTCGCGGGAAACAAGCAATTGCGCAAATTTGAGTCCGGTCATTGGACGGCCAATCTCGGTTCTTACGCCTGGACAAATTCGCCGGTGTACGGGCTTTATGAGGACAGCCTGAACCGGCTTTGGGTGGCCACGCTTGGCGATGGACTGTTTCGCTACGATGCCGACGGAACGGTGCTGCACCTTACCACCAAGGACGGGTTGCCGAGTGATTTCGTACGCTGCGTTACTGAAGATCGTGAGGGAAACATTTGGGCTGGAATGGAAGGCGGCGGCTTATGCCGGCTGAAACCGGCCATCTTTCAGACGCTGGGCGTTCGCCAGGGATTGTCTTCGGATCAGGTCATGTCCATGTGTGAAGCCAGTGATGGCAGTTTCTGGATCGGCCTGAACGGAGCCGGTCTGGATCACTTGAGTAATGGCCAGGTCACTAATTATGGTACAGGTCAAGGATTACTGAATGGACATGTCTGGTCGGTGGTTCAGGATCAGCAAGGCACACTCTGGCTGGGGACATGGGACGGCTTATTCAAAAGTGAGCAGAATCATTTCACCGGATTATCCGATGGCCTGACCATCGGCTGGGAAGTCCTGGCAATATATAGTGATTCCCAGAGTAATTTATGGCTGGGACAACAATCAATTGGGGCGGTGACCAAGTTGCACGGCAGCGAGCACACGCCGGTCATGATTGCCGGGGCTTCTTCCAGCTTAGATGTGCGGGTTATCGTTCAAGACCACGCCGGTAACTTTTGGATCGGAACCGAAAATGACGGTCTTTATTGTTTGCAAAATGGCCGTTGCCTTCATTTCGATCGAAAGGATGGCCTGGCCAGTGAATCCATTTGGTCGTTACGGGCAGATGATGACGGCACTGTGTGGATCGGTACGTGTGGCGGGGGACTAAGCCGGTGGCGGAATGGCAAAATCACAACCTGGACGGCCAAAAACGGATTGGTCAACGATGTCATCTGCCAGATTCTCGAAGATCGTGCCGGTAATTTATGGCTGGGATCCTATGGCGGAATTTTTCAAATCAGCCGGCATAACCTGGATGCTTCCGTCAACAACAGCAACCTCATTGAATGCGTCAGTTATAATAAATCCGACGGGTTGCCGAGCACGGAATGTGCCGGAGGGTTTCAGCCATCCGGCTGCCGTTCGGCCGACGGGCGGTTGTGGTTTCCGACTGTCAAAGGCTTCGCCATTGTTGACCCGGAAAAAATCCCGCATAACTCCCTGGTGCCGCCGGTGGTCATTGAATCTTTGATGGTGGATAAAACCATGCTGTGGCCAAAATCCGGGTTGGCGGAATCTGGTAGTCCCGGCACGGTGGAGATTCCGCCTGGCCGGCAGCGTTTGGAATTTCAATATACGGCCCTGAGCCTGACCGCTCCGAAAAAAGTTCGTTTCAAATGCAAACTGGAAGGTCTCGAAAATCACTGGCAGGACATGGGGGAAAACCGCTCGGTGGAATACAGCCGGCTCCCGCCGGGGACTTATCACTTTGATGTTATCGCCTGCAATAACGATGGGGTTTGGAATAACGCGGGGGCGATTTTGACGATCAAAGTCCTGCCCTATTTCTGGCAAACCAGATGGTTCATGGCTCTGGCCATTCTAACGATCCTTGGCAGCGTCGCCGGCTCCGTCCGTTATGTCGTGAAACAAAAATTGCAGCGCCGGATTGAGCATGTGGAACGGGAACGCGCGATTGAAGCGGAACGGAGCCGCATCGCCAATGACATCCACGATGATCTGGGCTCCGGGTTGACGGAGATCGTCATTTTGAGCGAACTGGCCCAAAGCGCTGAGATTCCCACGGATGACATCCAAGCCGACGTGCGCAAGATCACCAGCAAGGCCCGGGCTTTGACCCAGTCGCTGGATGAGATTGTTTGGGCCATGAATCTGCAAAATGACACGCTCGATAGTTTTGTGACTTATACCTGCAACTTTGCCCAGGAATATTTACAACTGGCCAAAATCCGCTGCCGGCTTGATTTGCCGGCGCAGTTGCCCAATGTCCCATTGACCGCCGACATTCGCCATAACCTGTTCATGGTCTTGAAAGAGACCTTAAATAATATCGTCAAACATGCCCATGCATCGGAAGTCTGGATTCAGGTCACCATCGAACCCAAACGATTTATCTTAAGCATGCGGGACAACGGAAGCGGCTTCCCCCTTGAATTGGCGCCGGACAGCCAGGCCGGTTCGGAGGCGCAAAATGCCAATCTCAACGTGGGCAAAGACGGTTTGGTGAACATGCGGAAAAGGTTGAAAAATATTGGCGGACAATTAAGCATTCAAAGCCGGCAAAATTTGGGAACGCAAATTGAACTGACGCTGCCACTCCCTGATTTATGAATTTTGCCGCCAGCGGATGCAAACTCGTTTCATACCTGTGTCACTCATTTGGCAGCTTTGAATTTTCAAATGATGGATACATAATCAACTGTGGCTGTTTGATGGCGAGCGACAACATTTAAATAAAATGCCCATAACTGTTTCCATTGTTGAGGATGATCCCAATCTTTCGGAAGGACTGGTTCGCCTGCTGGCTCGCACCCAGGATTTTCGTTGTTTGGGATTTTATGCCAATGGCGAGAATGCCTTGCTGGAAATCCCGAAAAATCCCCCGCAAGTCGCGCTGATGGATATAAATTTGCCGGGCATTGACGGCATCGAATGTGTTAGAAAGTTGAAGGAAACCAACCCGTCCATCCGGGTGGTGATGCTGACCGTTTATGAAAATCCGGAACGGATTTTCAAGGCGCTGGCGGCCGGCGCGATCGGCTATCTGCTCAAGCACCGGCCTTCGGCGGAATTATTGACGGCCATCCGGGATGCCCATCAAGGAGGTGCCCCCATGAGCAGCCAGATTGCGCGCAAGGTGGTGCAATTTTTTCAAAACAGCCTGCCGGCTGGTGACTCGGAAGAACTTTCCGCCCGCGAAAAAGAGGTGCTGGATCTCTTGGCCAAGGGTTATCTGATCAAGGAAATCGCGGATAATCTTGGGCTTAGTTTCGACACCGTGCGCACTTATATCCGGCGGATTTACGAGAAAATGCACGTGCATTCACGTTCGCAGGCGGTGGCCAAGTATCTCAAGCCCGGGCCGGCCTACAAATAAAGCCGTGTCACTCAATTGGCCGACACGACAACCGCGCATGGATAAGCTAATTGTTAGCCGATGCTTATCAAACAATGGTTTATCGGCCTGCTATTGGTAAAAGGATTGGTGACAATGACTGCGTTAGGCGCTCCGCTGGGCTTGATGGTGCCGGCTTATTTTTCGCCAACGACCGGAGGTTATTGGAGTGAATTGAATACTGCTGCCAAGCAGGTGCCGCTTATCGTCATAATGAATCCGGACAGCGGTCCGGGCGCGGTCAAAAATGAAACCTACGTCCACGCGTTGGCAAAATTGCATCAAGCCGGCGGCAAAACCATCGGATATATTCACACTTCATACGGCGAGCGTCCGTTGGCAGAGGTGGAAAAGGAGATCAACCTTTACCTTTCGTTCTATGCCATGGACGGGTTTTTCATTGATGAAATGACCGGGGATGACAATGCCGCCCATCTCAATTATTACGCTTCCATCTATCAATACATCAAAGCCAGGAATCCGGTTTATCTGGTTACGGGCAATCCCGGTACCAATACGCGGGAGGATTATCTCAAAAAACCGACCGATGATAATTTGATGATCTTTGAAGACAATAGCACCAATTACCCGGCGTTTTCTCCGGCCAAATGGGTGGCCAAATACCCGGCCACACAGTTTGTGCATCTGCCCTATAATGTGGCGACGCCTGCGGCCATGACCAATTGCCTGGCGCTGGCAGCGAGCCGGAATGCCAGCTGGGTATACATCACCGACGATACCCTGCCGAATCCATACAACACGCTGCCATCGTATTGGACGAACGAAGTGGCCCTGGTTAAGTCTTTAAATAGTCCTGAACGGACGGCCGGAGTGAAGGCGTTGCAAACCGAGGCTAAAAGATAAAAACCTGAATTTTTCTCCGTTTTCACAATGTCACTCATTCAGCCGACAAGACAAAATCCAAAAGGCGCTGATACTCACAACAAGGTCGTAACTCCAAACAGAAATCAGAATCACATGAAAATCGAAAATATATTAAAATTCGTAGTAATGGTGGGGTTGGTTTACGCCAATGGTCACGAGGCCGCGGCGCAGACCGCTGTGCCAAGCACTTTTGCCAATATAACCATTGATGGAAGTTTCTCAGACTGGGCGCATGTGCCGCTGGCCTATACGGCGGCCGAGGGATCGTCTGCGGCCATCCAATACGATAATGTTTACATCGCCAATGATGCGAACGATCTTTTTATCCGGGTCACCCTTTATTCGCCCCGTGCCGACGCCTTTGCCAATGGTCTCGATAACATCTTCATTGATGGCGATGGCAACGCTTCAACTGGTTATCAAGTGGCCGGCATCGGTTCGGAGATGCTGATTCAAAACGGCAGCGGTTATCAAGAAAAGGGCGGCGGATTTAATGAAGGGGCGATCAACAATTTGGGCTGGTCTCTCGCTGGTTCCGGGGATAGTTTGGATTTTGAGTTCGAGGTTTCGCTGGCGGCTGCGTATGCCTCAAACAGTGCCTTGGTTTTTGATGGCAGCACGATCGCTGTTCAGCTTGAAGGAGATGATACCGGTTTCAACAACGTCGCATTTGCGCCCTCGTCGGGCGGATTTGTTTACACCTTGGCCACCGCTCCGGTTCCTGAGCCGTCCACGGCCGGCCTGGTATGCGTGGGCTTCGGCCTGTTGATTTTGACCCGTCGTTTGATCCGTCAGTACCAAACCCATTAATTTTACCGGAGACATGTTTAAAAATGAACGGCTTAAACGCCAGGACGTTGCGGTTTGCTGAAGTAATTCCCGATTTCAACCCCGAGAACAAAACTTAAAACTATGTTTAAAAAAATCACCCTGCAAATGATGCTGGCCCTGGTTGGCGTCTGTCTGTCCAGCGTCACTGTCCAGGCTCAAACCAACGTGCCGAGCACCTTCAAGCACATCACCATTGACGGTTCTTTTGATGATTGGACCGGTGTCCCGATTGCCTATACGGCCGTCGCGGGACCAACGAATGCCATTCAATATCAGAACGTCTATCTCGCCAATGACCAGAGCAATCTCTATATCCGATTCACGCTCTATTCGCCCCGGGCCAATGCGCTGGCCAGCTCTTTTGACAATATTTTCATTGATGCTGATACCAACGCTGCGACCGGTTTTTCCGCCAATGGCGGCACCGTTGGCATCGGTTCCGAGATGCTCATTCAATGGGGCGCTGGCTATCAGGAGAAAAACGGCGGCTTCAATGAAGGCGCCATCAATAATCTCGGCTGGAATATTGCCGGGTCGCCGGACAGCACCGATTTCGAATTCGTCATCTCCCGCGGGGCGACGTATGCCTCCGATAATACACTGGTATTTGCCAGTAATACGATCGCTGTCCTATTGGAGGGCGATGACACTGGTTATAGCAGCGTGGAGTTTGCGCCGCCCTTTGGCGGCCTGGTTTATTCATTCGCGGTTCAGCCGGCGCCACTGGCTACCAATACCGCCTTGCTGACGCTGGCCAATTCATGGCAGGCCAACGCGGCGGGAGCTGATCTGAGCACGAACTGGTTGGACAAAGCTTATGACGATGCGGCTGCCGGCTGGGTGACCGGTAATGGTTTGTTGGGTTATACCCCGTCGCCCGGATCATATCCTGCGATTAATACCGCGCTGGCCGGTGGTCCGAATACTTATTATTTCCGGACTCATTTTAATTATACCAACGACACGGCTAACGTCGCTTTTGTCATAACCAACTATTTGAGCGATGGTGCCGTTTATTATTTGAACGGCAATGAGATCCGCCGGGTGCGGATGCCGGATGGCGCGGTCACTTATGCCACTGCCGCGTCCGCCACGAATTTTCCGGCCGGCCACGCCGACATTCTTGGGATTGATGGCGCCGCGTTGCAATACGGCGACAATATTTTGGAGGTTGAAACCCATCAAGCGCCGGCCAGCAGTGCCGACATGGTGTTTGGCCTCTCCCTGACAGCTTCGCTTAACTATCCGGTGTTGCTGGTGAACACCAATTTGCCCGCTGATCACGCGGTGCTGGCCGGGAGTCCGGTGACATTTGCTGCAGATTTCATTGGCAGCGGCCCGTTGTCGTATCAATGGTTTTTCAACGGCACCACTCCCATCCCGGGTGCGAACGGCGCGACGTATACGATTCCTTCGGTACTGACGAATAATGCCGGAACGTATTCACTGCAAATCAGCAATACGTTTTCATCTGCGGTCACCACCCGGGCAGCGTTGCTGACGGTGAGCAACACTCCGGTCATTATTACCACCCAACCAGTGAGCCAAATCGTGTCGGAAGGCCAGTCGGCAACCTTGAGCATCGCGGTTTCGGGGACGCCGGCGATTCAATATCAGTGGTTTTTGGGAGGCGACCCGATTTCCGGTGTGACGAATGCTGATTATGTCATTCCTGCCTGTTATCCAACCAATGCGGGGGTTTATCAGGTTACGGCCAGCAACCCGGCATCCACCACCAACAGCGTGCAGGTCAATCTAACGGTTTTGGTGGATACCCTTCCGCCCAAATTAAAAACCATTGCTGCCGGGGCCAATCAAATTGTCATTACCTTTTCGGAACCGGTTGATTCCGTGACTGCGCAAACTGTCTCCAGTTACGCCATCAGCGGCGGTGTCACCGTGCTGTCGGCCGTTCTGAATTCGGGTAATCCCGCGCAGGTGACGCTGACCACCGGGGGCGGCTTGAATTTGGGAACTGTCTATACGCTGACGGTTAACGGCGTGGCGGACTTGTTCGGAAATACCGCCCCGTTGAGCGGACAATTCGCCCGCGTCATCACGATTGACGGCGCCTTCGACGATTGGGACGGCGTGGCGCCCGTTTATAGTTCCGACTCACCCAGCGGTAACACGGGGGCCGCTGATTTCAAAGCCATCTACATGTATGATGATGCCAATTATTATTATTTCCACGTCACCCTCTGGGCGGATATTGATCCGGGTTCGGGGCAGTTTCCCGCCTATGTGAACATGTTTTTTGACACCGATAACAATGTCGGCACCGGCTATGGCCCGGGCGCGCTGGGTTCCGAGATCTTGATTCAAAGCGGTTACGGTTATCAGGAAAAAAATGGCGGGTTCAATGAAGGCGGCATCAACGGGCTAAACTTTTTTTGCCTGCCTGCCGCACCGGGGAGCGACTTTGAATTCAGCATCTCCAAAGCCGCCACTTTTGCGTCGGACAATACCCCCGTCTTCACGACGAACTTGGTCAACTTCATCTTTCAAGGCATGAATACTTCCTTCACGGTCATCAATCAGATACCGGTAGGCAGCGTCGCGACTTATAACGATGCCTCTACCGTATCAGTCGCCCCGTTGCCACTGGGTAAACTGGCCATCACGGCGTTGCCCGCTGGTCAGTCTGCGATCATTTGGGACCTGCCCGGAACATTGCAGGTGTCCTCGTCACTGACTGGAGCTGTATGGACCAATTTACCGGCAGCTGTGAGTCCCTATGTGATTCCGTCCACCGCAGTAAATCAGTTCTTCCGGTTGACTCAGTGACCAGGTAGTAAACCGTCGGGAGACGCGGATGAACTCCGCGCCTCCCGGCAAGCGACATGCCAAATGAAAACTGTCAAAAAGTGATGAAGCTCAATAATTCTCAGCCCATGCCGGCCAGTCGGAAGCAGCGGGCCAGCGCCGTCGGCTCGCACGGATTTACCCTGATTGAACTGTTGGTGGTCATTGCCATTATTGCCATTTTGGCGGCGATGCTTCTGCCGGCACTTTCGTCGGCGAAGTTAAAGGCTAAAAATATCGCCTGCGTTAATAACTTAAAACAACTCGGTCTCGCGCAGACCATGTATGTCGGCGATTTCGGGAGCATGTTTCAATATTATACTGTGACCGG
Organism: Verrucomicrobiia bacterium; assembly: GCA_036498725.1. Classification (GTDB taxonomy): domain Bacteria; phylum Verrucomicrobiota; class Verrucomicrobiia; order Limisphaerales; family UBA11358; genus UBA11358. The sequence continues at coordinate 14,167 of DASYEY010000265.1, forward strand.
TTCAACTCTTTGGATGGGACTACTTTTGGATTACAGCGGCCGGTCAGACGCGGTCAGGGCCTGCCCGACTGCCAATAATCCGTCTACCCAGACGCTTCCCAGCGCACCCAACAATCTCTACGGGACGGCTGACCAAATGTGGAGTTGGACGCAAGTCACGCCTACGACCATTAATTATCAGGGGAGTTACGCTCTAAACGGATGGTTTTATACTGGAACCTATGTCGTGAGCGATCTTTTTCCGTTTGGGGTGTCAACAACATCAAAATATGGAAAAACGGTCGCCAATCCTACTGCTGTGCCGGTTTTTGGGGATGCGATGTGGATAGATGAATGGCCGCAGGAAACGCAGGGCGCCGCCAAGGATCTTTACGCGGGAGATGCCACCAAGTTCATGGGCCGGTTTACGATTGCACGTCATGGTGGGCGGGGGCCGACCGCTGCAAACCGAAACAATACCTCTGATGCTGGTATGACGGGGTCCATTAATCTGGTGCTTTACGATGGTCATGTCGAATCAACCAAGTTAACCGGGCTATGGAATTATTATTGGCATAACGGGTGGACAATTCCTGGCACCATTCCCTAAGCCCCCGAGGTCACTTCAAAGGTTTTTAACATGTGTGCTTTATTTAACGTCCCGAAAAATGCGGGCGGGAAATTGTCGTAAGAATTGGTATCCGGCGGAAAATAAAGTTGTGATCCTTGGTTTAATTCATGATATGAAGATCGGTTGTCCCATGGCCTCAAGTTCCCTCTGGCAAACCAGTGGTTTCGGGCAGCGCGAGCCAGCATGTATTGCTGCTGACGGGGCAGGTCGGGGGCAGGGAAACCACGCCAACCAGGTTTCCCTGGTGAAAAAAGACCGAAGATTTTTGATGGCCCGAAATTTTTTCCACGCTGGTTTGAAATGGGTATGCGGCTTGGTTTTGTTTTTGGCGCACACCGCACTGGCGGGTGACCATGGCGCTCTGCCGGCTTTCAATACTACCCAGCCGTATCTGATCTATTATGGCAATTGGACGACGGCTCAGGTGAATTACGCCCGCACCAACTATCAATTGGTGATCGTACACCCTGCCAGCAATATCACTGCCAGTCAGATCGCCACCATCAAGCGGGGCAAAGACAATCTCGCCGGCACGGCTGACGATGTGAAAGTGCTGGCCTATCTTTCCATTGGTGAAGACGACCAGAACGGTGCACCGGTGGCGGGTGACCGCATGGGGCCGCGTGTGGATCCGCGGGCTGCGGATACCAATCCGCTTTCCAGTATTACCAACGCACTGGGTCTGCCCTCCGCTGGCGGCACGAACTACGCCTCCTATTATCTCAATGCCAAAAGCAACCAGACCGGGGTGCCGGATGAAAATGCCACTTTCGGCAGTTACTACGTCAACCCCGGCGCGCCCGCGTGGTGGACGATGTTGCAAACCATGAGCAAGGCGGCCAATGGCCAGTCGGGGATGCGGGAAATCCTGACCAACAACTACGGTACTTCCCTGAATTGCGACGGGCTGTTTTTGGATACGGTGGACACAGCCGCCCCGAATAACTGGGGCACGCCCTATGAATGGACTGCTCCCGG
>DASYEY010000266.1:0-7791 GCA_036498725.1 Verrucomicrobiia bacterium
CGACCGCCGCACTGAAAAGGCTGCCGAAGCCGTTGGCGATGTGAGTATTCAAGAATGAGTTCACGGGTCCGCCAGTGATCCGGCGCGCAAGTTTTTCAAAACCAAGGCCGCCCAAAAAATTGCTCGTCAGGTAAAGCGTGATGGGATTCATGCCGATCCACACGAAGGGCTGGCACCACGTCCGCCATTTTTTGATGTCCACGATCCAAAAGAATGTACCTAGAAACATGGCGCTGTAACCGCCCGCGACGAGAACGTAGGACGACGTCCAGATTTTTTTGATGACGGGAAACTCGATGTTCCACAGCCAGCCCAAGGCAGCGCTGGTGACCCCGGCGCCGATGAGCCACAAAACTTTTTTCCGATCGGGCACAGATTTGTTCTGGAGCAGCAGGCCGGCAAAAATACCGAGCAACGCGGTGACAATAGCAGGCATGGTGCTCAAAATGCCTTCAGGATCGTAAGTGCCATCGTATTTGCGGGCGGGCAGATATTTTTGATCAATATAATCCGTCAGGTTCACGCCTTGGACGTAAGAGCCGTGAATCATATTGGTGCTGGCCATGTTCAATTGACTGATGTCAGTGAAGCCGGCCTCTTTGGTGATGATCGTTTCGCCTCCGGGTGTGGGCCGCACATCAGGAAAGGGAACGCAGGCCAGCAATGCCCAATAACCCAGCAATAATCCGGCGGCGATGGCGGCCAGCGCTTTGGGGCGGAAAAAGATGAACAGCAAACCGCCGAACGTATAGCACAAGGCGATGCGATTCAACACGCCCATCAACCGCATGTCCGGCCACGGGTTTGTGAAACCGCCGGAATAGATCAGCCCAATGATGAACAATAAAATGCCACGCCGTAAAACGCGTTTCACGGCGGCCGAGCGGCCTTCCGTGGCGATAATCTTGGTAAGCGAGAAAACCGTCGAGACCCCCATCATGAACACGAACATCGGAAAGATCAGGTCATAGAAATGAAAACCAGCCCACTCGGCATGGTCCAGTTGGGCGGCAAAAAACTGGGTCACGGCGTTCGGGCTCAGTTCGTGCAACGCATAGACAAACGAATCGGCGCCGAGGATCCAAAACATGTCAAAGCCGCGCAAGGCGTCGAGCGACATCAAACGTTGCGATTCGGGCACGGGAGTGCTGGTGCTGGTGTTTTTCATTTTTAATCCTTACGCCTTGTAACGAAGGGCATGATGAATTGAATCAATCGCTTGTCCACCAAAAACCGTTCCCGGCCACCCCCTATAAATGGTTGTGGCTTTTTGACCGGTTTTGGCACAAAACTTTCCTGTCCGCGATATGGAGAAGAAATTTACCTCGTCATTTGCCGCGTGCTGGAGCGCCCTCGTTGGGTCGCCTGCACCTTTCCATGGTATGGCGGAGAAACTTTGGCCAACTGAAAAAAACATTTGATATGAAAAACTTGATCAAACCCAAACGGCTTAATCCCGGTGACACCATTGGCATCATCGCACCGGCGAGTGCGCCGCCCGATCCACGGGCGATTGATCACGCGGCGTCGGTGGTAGAAAAATTTGGCTTCAACCCCAAGCTGGCTGCCAATGTCCGGGCCCGGAAAGGCTTTCTCGCCGGGGATGACCGCAGCCGGGCAGCGGACGTGATGGCGATGTTTGCGGATGAGACCGTGAAGGCAATCATCTGCGTACGCGGCGGGTACGGCGCGGCGCGGATTCTAGATCTGCTGGATTATGATGTCATTCGCCAGCATCCCAAATTGTTGGTCGGCTATAGCGACATCACTGCGTTGCACAGTGCGTTGCAACTGAAAGCCAGATTGATCACGATCCACGCGCCGATGCTGAATGGTGGCTTGGCTTCGGAACATCTGCCGGAATTCACCCGGGCCGCCTTTTTGCGCACGGTCATGGAAGCGAAACCGGCGGGCAGCATTTGTGCCGGTTACGATAAAAAAGATATTACCACGTTGCATTGCGGCGTGGCCGAAGGCCGCTTGATTGGTGGCAATCTATCGGTGCTATGTGCCTCCATCGGCACGCCGTATCAACCGCAGTTTAAGGGGCAGATTCTATTCCTGGAAGACGTAGGCGAGCGACCTTATCGGCTCGATCGGATGCTGACGCAATTGTTGAGCGCGGGAATCTTACAGCAAGCCGCCGGGGTGGCCATCGGCGTCAACAGTGACTGCGAAGAAAAAAAAGATACGGATGTGGATGAATACACGCAATCTTCAGCGGACGTGCTGGCGGAACGATTATCGTCATTGAATGTGCCGGTGGTGACGGGCTTGCCGTTCGGTCATGTGGAATTAAATGCCGCATTGCCGGTGGGCGGCCTGGCGAAGCTGGATGGTGACAACGGTGATTTGATCATCACGGAATCAGCGGTGAGCTGAGCCGTGGCGGACGGTTTAGACCCCAAGTACGACCCCCCAAGCTGGGAAAAATAAGACAGATTAACAAGATTATGCAGGGCTTTTTTTCCTGATCCATCCTGTAAATTCTGCTAAATCCTGTCTAAAAATCATCAAGGTCCGACCCGCGCGCGATAGAACTGTTGCGGCGCATTAGTCGTCGAACCAGCAGTGAAATCAAAGACACCGTTCGCGCTGGTCAGGTTCGTCAACACCGTCCAGGTCATCAGGTTGGTGGAGGTTTCCACCGTGTAAGTCCACACGGCATCACCGCTGAAGCTGATCTCGACCGAGCCGTCGGGTTGTACGCCGATGCCTTGAAATTGCGCTGCCGCTGGAGTCTTCAATTGCAATGCGGCGATCGCGCTGGCTGCGGAGCCGGCGTTGTTAGTGGCGATGGCACGATAATCACCAACGTTGGCCGCCGTTACGTTGGTGAGAACCAGCGGTGAATTGGTCGCTCCAGAAAGATTGGTGCCGTTGAACTGCCATTGATAATTTGGCGCCGGCAAGCCGCTCGCAGTCACGGTGAATGTGACGTTGGTCCCCAGCGGAACGACTTGCGGCTGAGGATTGGCTGTGATGACGGGGGCAATGGCGGGCACTTCCACGCGGACATTGTCCACAAGGCCGAAATTCAAATTGGTATTATCGGTCAACGACGCAAACGGATCCCAGAAACCGACAAATACATTATTCGCCGTGAAGGTGGCGTTGGAAATGGTCGCAAATAGAATTCCATCAACAACCCAGTTCACCGTGCTGCCGCGCTTGGAAACGATCACGTCGTGCCACGCGAATCCAAAGGTGCCGACGCTCAAGCTGCCGGTCTGTTGCGCGTAATTGGAGCGTTGAAACGTCGGCGGCGCCTGCCCGATCGGGAAGGTGGTGGTGTAATACACGTTGCCATTTCCGCGGGCGGAGACGTCGGTGCCAGCGGCGTAAATGCCCGTGCCAACGGTTTGCCCCGTGGTGCCGATGTAGCCTGAATAATCGGTGAGCGTGGTGGAGGTGTCCACCGAGCCGCCATCACCGTTGGCGGAAAAATAATATCCATCGGCCGTCGAACCGGAACCGGTCCATTCCGTGCGGTTGCCCGCCGTGCCAAGGCCGGCAGTAAGATTTTCCGTGGAACTCGCACCGCCGCCGGGGAGCGGGCCGTTGACATTGATCCATGCGTCAAAGTGCAAACGGTAATCGCCGCTGAAACTTTGATTCGTCGGCGAAATGGACAAGGCGGAAATGACGCCCTGCGTCAAATTGGCTTTCATTTGCACGCCGCGGGTTGTGTTGTTCGTGGAGTGGGGTGCGGAAGGGATTCCCAATGCGGAATAATCGTAATTGAACGCGATGGCCGTATCGCTGGAACTGCGGTTGACGATCCAATTCGTCGCCGTATTTACGTCGAAGTTGTCGGCGAAGACGGTTGCCTGCGGCGGATAGACCAACAGGGAAACTGGATCACTGGTCGTGCTGCCGAATGAATTAGTCGCTGTGAGGATGTAATTACCAGTGCTGGCGGTTTGCGCATTGGTAATGGTCAACGTGGCGTTGGTCGCGCCGGGAACCGCGCTGCCGTTCAAAGTCCATTGATAATGCAACGGTGCATTGCCACCGACGGTGGCGGTAAAAGTGACGCTGCCACCGGTATCCGCCGCCTTGTCGAGCAGCGGTTGCAAGGTCACATAAGGGGCGGCCAGGCCACCCACTACGAAAGCGCCCAATTGAGCGGGTGTGCCATTGAAAACATCGGCGTCACACCCTCCTTTGATGCCGGGAACGGTAACGCTGGAACTATATTGCCAGAAATTCCAGCTTTTCCACGGACTGATGCCGCTGGGTGCGCCAGTTTGTGGATTCGGGCCGGAAGGATACTGCGCCATCCACAGCGGCCAGTTGGTGACGGTGGTGTTCAACCAGGTGGAAGAATAAGAAACGTAAGTATAGACAATCGGTATCACCACAACGCCATTGGAGGCCGCCCGGAGGACGACGTTGGAGCACCATTCATTAACCCATTGCGAGAGAGTGGCCTTAGTGTAGGCGGGATTGGCGGTGCTCAAGTCTGACTCAACATCGAGCATGGGCATCATGTAAGTGCCGCTGCCTTGGATGTAAGGACCGGCCACGCTCCAAAATTTTGCGGCTTCCTGATCGGCACCGGCGGTGCCGGGATGCGTCTCGGGATGGGCAAAATGATATGCGCCGATTAACACGCCGGCGGTCTTGGCTTTGGTTATGTTAACAGTGAAGTCCGGGTCGGTGTAGGTCGCGCCTTCGGTGGCCTTGGTCCAGGCAAAACTGATGCCGGAACTTTTAACCGTACCCCAAAGGATGTTGGTGGGCGGGTTTTGTTCCGAGCCTTGGTAATAGGAAACGTCAACGCCCAGCGGCCGTTGCGCTGATGCCGGGTTGACGCCCAGGATCGCGCAGCCAAGCAGGAAGATTGCAGTGAGGAGGCCTGAACGTGCGTGAAAAAATCTGCGCCGGAAATAAATATTCAATCCCGCTTTCATACAGCCCCCCTTTACAACCTGGTTACATTGGAAGGCCGTGCGCTTCGGCCACGGCCTTGTAAGTGATCTTGCCGTTTTTGATGTTGATGCCGCCGATCAAGGCGGGATTTTTCTGGCAAGCTTCTTCCACACCAAAATCTGCGAGTGTTTCGAGGTAACGATACGTCACATTCGTCAGTGCCTGCGTGGCGGTGCGCGCGTAGGCGCCCGGCATGTTGGCCACGCAATAATGGGTCACGCCTTCTTCGACATAGACCGGATTATGATGCGTTGTGGCGCGCGAGGTTTCCGCGCAACCGCCCTGGTCAATGGCGATGTCCACCAGCACGCTGCCGGGCCGCATCTGGCGCAACATGGCCCGCGAAATAAGTTTCGGTGCCTTGGCGCCGGGAACCAGCACCGCGCCGATCAACAAATCCACGCTCGGCAGGATTTGCAACAAATGCGATTCACTCGAAAACAATGTGTGCGCCGTGTGCAATGTGATGTCAAGAAAGCGCATCCGTTCCAGATCCACTTCCAGAATTGTCACATCCGCACCCAGGCCCTGGGCCATGCGGGCCGCGTTCACGCCGGAAGCGCCGCCGCCGAGCACGACCACCTTGCCGGGCAACACGCCGGGCACGCCGCCGAGCAGGGTGCCGCTGCCGCCAAAATGTTTCGCCAGAAAATAGCCGCCGACCAGCACGCTCATGCGGCCCGCGATTTCGCTCATCGGTTCCAGCAACGGCAGGCGGCGGTTCACTTCGATCGTTTCATACGCGATGCATGTCGCGCCGGATTTCATCAACGCTTCCGTCAAGGATTTGCTCGCGGCCAAGTGCAGATAGGTGAAAAGGATCTGGCCTTTGCGCAACAACGGAAGTTCGCTTTCCAAGGGTTCTTTGACCTTGATGATCAAATCGGCTTGTTCAAAGACCGCCGCGTGGGAATCCACCATTTTCGCGCCCGCCGCAATGTATTCCGCATCGGGATAGCCTGCGCCAAAACCCGCGCCGCTTTCGACGACCACGCCATGGCCGCGCTTGATCAATTGATAAACGCCGCTGGGCAGCAATGCGACGCGATACTCCTGTTCCTTGATTTCCTTGGGTACGCCGACAATCATAAAAATAATACGTCTGTAAAAGTTGAGACTGCGTTTTAACTATTCCTTATGTTCTGAACCTAACAAAAGGGTGCGCGTTGTCAATCTTCACCACGTTCCACCGCCAGGTTTGCCCCTGGATTTGGATAAATTTTTCTCGACTCTTGAGAAATGCGGCGTAAATAACTTTCCTCAAGGAAAAGCTTCGGCGCGATTTTATGAATGGTAAAACAATTATTTTGGCAGCCGCATTTATTTTGCTGCTGCGCGCCAGCGTGTCTGCCGCCGAAACCAATTCCGCGTTGGCCAGCCAGTTTGCGCCGTTCGGCCGCTTGATCGTGACTCAATTTGTTTCGGCGCCGTTTCCGCACCCGGCCCGTGCGAATGGCCACAAATATGGCGGCCAATTTTATTCCACTGCGGAACATTATGCCAATTCCGACGTGGCCATCTTCATCCCGAAAAATTTTCACGCGACGGATAAAATTGATTTTGTCGTTCATTTTCACGGCTGGAACAACACCGTGGCCAGCACGCTGGCGCAATACAAACTCGTCGAGCAACTCGCCGCGAGCGGCAAGCATGCCATTCTCATCATCCCGGAAGGCCCGCACAATGCGCCCGATTCGTTCGGCGGCAAACTCGAGGACACGAACGGCTTCAAGGTTTTCATGGCCGAAGCGATGGAAAAATTACACGCGAACGGCGTGGTGACCAATGCTGGCGCACAAATCGGCAGCATCATTCTCTCCGGCCACAGCGGCGGCTATCATGTCATGGCGGAGATTGCCGATCGGGGCGGCCTGCCAGGCCACATCCGCGAAATCTGGCTCTTTGACGCGCTCTACGGCAACGTGGAAAATTATGTCGCCTGGCAAAAAGCCGAAGGCGGACGGCTGCTTGACATCTATACCGACCACGGCGGCACCAGGGAAAATTCGGAAGCGTTGATGGCAGATTATAAAACCAAAGGGGTCGCTTTTTTTGCCGGGGAAGATACCAACGCCGTCCCGGAGAATTTATTGACGAACCGGATTGTTTTTCTCCATACCGACATGATTCACAATGATGTTGTTGGCCGCCGCGGCACGTTTGAACTTTTTCTGAAAACCAGCTGCTTGAAAAATTGATTATTTATGCGCCGACTTTTAATTCTTTTATCCGCCGCGCTGCTCGCCGGCTGCCAATCTATGCCTGTCAAAACTACCGCTGTTCATCCGCCAACCAAGCTTGGCGATGAAGTTCTGTTCGAAAAACATCTGGATCTGGTGCGTGGCAAACGCGTGGGCCTGATCACAAATCCCACCGGCCTGGATTCGCACTTGGACAGTATCATCGAACGATTCCAAGCGCAGCCGGACGTGAAGCTGGTTGCGCTTTACGGTCCGGAACACGGTGTGCGTGGCAATGCGCAGGCCGGCCAATATGTGTCGTTTTATTACGATGAACATTATCGATTGCCCGTGTTCAGCCTTTACGGCCAGACGCACAAACCGCCGGCGGACATGTTGACGAACATTGACGAATACATGCGCACCTTCGATACGAAACACGAAGGCAAGCAGGTCGAAGCCGGCATGTTGCAATCGGTGGACGTGATGGTTTTCGACCTGCAAGACGTGGGCACCCGCGTTTACACCTACATGGGCACGATGGCTTACGCGATGCAGGCGTGCGCGGAATCAGGCATTCCGTTTATCGTCCTCGACCGGCCAAATCCAATCAACGGCGCCGTGATGGAAGGACCCATCCTCGAATATCCGAAATACAGTTCGTTCATCGGGCTCT
>DASYEY010000267.1:0-18081 GCA_036498725.1 Verrucomicrobiia bacterium
AAACCCAGCAGCGGCCCCAGGGTGATCACATAAAATAAAATTGCCGTTTCCAGACCCCGGCCAAGGAACCGGCGCGACCAAAGCACGATCACGCCAAGCCCGCCCAAGGCTGCCAGCCAGCCGCAGGCCAGAAGTTTTCCACTTGAAACCTCCCACTTCGGATAGCTGAAGCTCAGATTCAACGGCATCAGCAACTTACCCAAATAAAACCAGATCGCATGACTCGCGATCAGGATGCGTTCCGGGAAGCCCAGGGAAAACAGGTCGCCCCGCGTCCCGATATGGTTTCGCTCCCAGAGCATCGTCAATAGTCCCATCCCCACGCTCAGCATCAGGAACGGAGCGATTTGCCGCAGCCGCATTTTATTGATGGGCTCATTTCCCCACCAAAGGATCAGCAATAATACGAACGGCAACGTGCACGCCGTTGTTTTGCTGAACAAGGCCAGGGCGAAAAAAATCAAAGACAGAAAATAGCATTGGCGGCCCTGCCCCGCGTCTGTCCGGATGAATTCAACCCAGCACAGCAGTGATGACAGAAAGAAAAATCCCATCAGCACATTTTTCAATTCACTGACCCAGGCCACCGACTCCACCTGGACGGGATGCAGCGCAAAAATGGCTGCCGCCAACCACGCCCCGGGCAAACGCAAACGGCATAACAAGCGCCAGACCAGCAAGGCATTGACCGCATGCAGAAAGATGTTGAATAAATGATAGCCGGTCTGGTTCAGTCCCCACATCTGATATTCCAGGCGGAAAACTGTGTAAGTGAGCGGGAAGTATTGTGATAGTGAATCTCCGGAAAACCAGATCCGCCACAGGCCGTCCGGAGCCGCCAAGAGCGGATTGTGGGTGACATAATCATCATCATCCCAGATGAATCCCGCATGCCAGGCAGGTTGATACGCCAAAAAAACGGCCAGGATCAAGACCGCCCCAGCGAGCCATAACCTCATTCGCTCCTTTGCCGGCAATCCGGGACGCAATTCAATGGGGCGGCTCATGCGATGGCAACACGTTGGGCTTGGGAGCAGGGTTCAGATTATCAACGGCGATATTGAAAAATCAACCCTGCCCTGGCAATTTTATTGTATTCCTGAAAATGCCTGACCCGCAGAGCGGCATGGCTTGGCCAGAACTAACATTCAACATTCAACATTTAACTCCGAACTTCGAAGGTAGTATAGCCACGCGCCCTTGAGCATTGAATGTTAAATGTTGAGCGTTGAATGTTTTTCTAGCATGCGGGAAAAGGCCGAGATGAGGGGCTTCGGCTTTTTCGCAATGCCTTCTACCAAGCATCAACCTCTTAGTTCATCATGTTAGTCCCCTTGTAGGACTGAACGTGCCAGTCAAAATAGACTGCGTTTCGGATTCCTCCATGGACCGGCGTGGTCGCTTCGGCGTTCCAGCCAGCCTCGCCGCCCGAAAGCTGCGTATCGACATCCGAATCGGCGTAGATGCTGGATACGGGGCCGAACTGGCTCAAATTGCCAAGTTTTTGCGGCTTCTCAATCACCCCCGGTCCGGTGGTCGTAAATGGGTAGCCAAATGGCAGCTTGGCCGATGGCACGTAAACCAGCGCATTCGAATAGCCGATGGTGACCTGGTAGCATACCCGCGTCATCGCCACGTTTGGATTCTCTTTGGAAAACTGTCCGTAACCCGGGCAAAACATTGTTTTCAGAAAGTTTGTTTGGAGAATTGACATTCTTGCCGGATCCGGCCCGCCCAGATAGGTGGAAAGATACCATGGTAAAAAACCTTTTTCCGCAATCTGGCCATATTGGTCGTTCACGGTTTTTACATAGGCGCAGGAATTTCCGGTTGGAACCGGTCCCGGCAGGCTGTCGTTATTGTCACCGGCATACATCGCCATGGCGATGCCGTCCTGCTTGAGATTATTCACGCACTGGATTGACACGGCCTTTTGCTTGGCCTTGTTTAACGCAGGCAACAGCATCGCGGCCAGGATGGCTATGATCGCTATCACCACCAGTAACTCGATCAGCGTGAAAGCGGTGTGGTTACGTTCCCGACGTTTGATATCTCTGGGCTTGTGCATAAATTCGGAATTAAATTTCAAGGCTTGCGAAGGCGGTAGAACACGCTGCCTGTCGCCGGGTTGATCGTGATCAACAGGTTCGTTCCGCTCTGTGAATTGGCGATGTCATACCAGGCATTTGAATTGATCAGGTCAACACTGTTCGATTGCGCAATCCACCCGAGATGATCCGCCGGCCAGGATAGCGTCATCACGCTGCCGCTGACCGCCACGCTGATGTTGGTCGGATTGGAAGCGATCACGTCGGGCGCGGTCAACACCGTGATGCTGCCGTCCACCGCCAGGTTGTTGGTGAAGGTCACACCGGACGGAGGCACCAAAGTATATTGATTACCATTGGGCACCGGTTGGTTGAACAGCGTAAATTTATCTCCCGCCACCAGTCCGGGTCCGGCATTGCTCACCGTCAGCGTACCGGTGCTGCTATGGGCCAGTGTTCCGCTTACCGCCACCAGATCGTTGGGTTGCGTCAATGATTTGTTCAAGCTGAACACCAGATTGCCGTTGAGCGTCAAGTCGTTGTTGAAAGCCAGGGTTCCGACCGGCGCCAGCGTTCCCTCCACCTGCACTGAGCCAATGACCAGGCCGCCACCGCCGAGCGTGTGACTGCCAATAATATCAAAGGGGGCCACTGCGCTCACATCCAGCATCGCGCCGGCGGTGAGTTCGACCGCGGTTGAGTTGTTGATGGACGCGCCCCCGGCAATTACCAGGATACCATTGCTGACCGTGGTGCTTCCGTTATAAGTGTTGACGCCGCCCAAGGTCAATGTGCCCGAACCCAGTTTGGTCAGACCGCCATCGGGATTTGCCCCGCCGAGCAAATTTTGGGTGATGGAGATGATATTTCCCCCGTCATCAATCACCGCCCCGTTGGTGAGCACGTTAGCCGCGTCCAATCCGGTCAAAAATGCGCCGCCCGCCGCCGCCTGCAAAATGCCGCCGTTAAAATTGACCGTGGCAGTCGCCGTGGCGTCACCGCCCTTGTAAATTTTAGGAACGATCGTGATGCCGCCGTTGAGGTTGATCGTGCCAATGTCACCCGGGCTGGTGGTCAACCGCAAGCTGCCCGAAGTGCCCACACTGCTCACCGTGCCGCTATTCACATTCAAGCTGGCCCCGGTCGCCGAACCGACCGCGATGATGGAACCGGCCGCCGGACTGTAATCGGCCATCGTCCCGCCTTCCACATTCAAGATGCTGCCAATCCCGATCTGGCAATTGCCGGCTCCGGTGCTGGTCTGGCTGAAGACGCCGCCGGCATAGACATTGATCACCGTGCCCAGGCCGGATTCCGCCAGGGTGCGGCCGTTGCCATTCTGCACCACGCTGCCGCCATTGACGATGTTCAGCGTGCCTCCGGCAGTGCTGCCGGACTGGCCGATGAGGTATGTCAGTGAACCATTATTCTGAACCATGACATTGGTGCCAATGGTATTGGTGGTGCCCGGATCGAGATAAACTTGCAACGTGCCGGTGGCCCCGCTCAAGCTGATGGTCTGCGGCGTCGCCGCGGTGAGGGCATATCCTGAATTCGCAAACTCGATGGCCGGCGTGGTGACCGCCGCCCCCAGGGTGATGTCATAATTTCCGCCCTGACCGCCAAAGATCACGCTGTTGCCGTTGGCGAAGGCAACATTCACACCGTTATTGTTCCAGACAAGATTGGTGGCGGCCGTGTCCCAGGTGCCGCTGGCCGCGTCGATGATAGAACCATTGCTGGTGTTTCCCGCATCCCATACCAAGCCGGAGACGCCGACCAGCTTCAGCTGTTTCGCCGCCGGGTCATGGAAAATGAACCAGCCAGCCGGCAGCGTGCCCGGGACAAATTTTCCGCCACCGCTAAGGGAGGAATATTGCAGCAGGACATAAGTTCCCGTGACCAGGCCCACACCGGAGACATTCACGGTGACGGTTCCGTTTAAGTTCAAGCCATTGACGGCCACCAGGGGATTGGTGTTGCTGGTCAACGAGCCAAGCTGATAGCCATTAGTCAGGCTGCCGGCAGCGGTTCCCAAGGTTAGCTGGCCAATCGGCAGGGAGCCGGGGGTGTTTGCCGTGACCCCAAACGTCGCCCCGTTCGCCACCAGATAATCACCGGCGCCGGTGCTGGTCAGCGCGGTGCTCAACGTGCCGGCATTGATCACCGTGATTCCATTATAGGTGTTGGTGCCCGTAAGATTGATCGTGCCGCCGCCGTTGTTGGTGACGCTGCCCGAACCGGAAATGATGCCCGGAACAGTAAGGGTGCTGGTGAGATTAAAGGCCAACCCGCTACCGTTCGCAATCGGGCCCGACCCTAAACTGCCGGTGGCTCCCCCGTTACCCACCTGAAGAATGCCGCCATTGATCACCGTGCCGCCGGCGTGACTGCTGTTGACGGCCCAAACCAGGGTGCCGCTATTGTTTTTCGTGAGGGTGCCGCCGGCGATGATGGCGTTCGGCCCGGTGATGATATATTCCTTGGCGGCATTTTCCGTGATGTCGCCCGGCGCATGATCGCCCGTGAGCGTGACGGTGATGGGGCTGCTGCCGGTGGCATTGTCATCAAACGTTACCGGATCAGATTCCGAATAAACGGTGGCCACGCCGCCGCCCAACGGCTGCCAGTTGGATGACGTCGTATCCCAGTTGCCGTTGCCCACCGCCCATTGCACCGGCTGGCCCGGCAGATTATACACGAGCACCAACTGATGATTCACCGTGTCATTGATCAATGAGGCGATGCAGCCGGAGATGGTCGGTATGCTGCCCGCCACCAAGCTGCCGGTGCCACTGACTGAACCATAGCTGATCAGGACATTCGTGCTTGGTCCTGTCAGGCTGCCAGTCACATTGACCGTGACCGTTCCGTTCAATTTCAACGAACCGGTGGCGATCACCGCTGGAACCGTCGCACTGGCATTTCCGCCCAGGGCAAAATTTACGGTGGCGCTTCCCGAGTTGCCCAGGGTGATGTCGCTGTTCGTCAGGGAAGTGCCGGGATTATTGACTTGAACCGTCAGCGTCGCGCCCTTGTTGACATAGCAGGCACCGCCGCCGATGTTGGCCGTTGATATCACCACGGTGCCGTTGCTGACGATTGTGGGACCGGTATAAGTATTCAATCCGGAATTGTCCGGCAGCAGGGTCAGCGTTCCCGAGCTCAGATTGATCACCCCGCCATCAATGGCGTTGTCCAGGGCGTTGGTGCTGTGCGAAAGAATTTGACCTACCGTAAGACTGAACCCGTTGTTGCTGACCACCAGTCCGCCGTTGCGGATATCGGCCCAATCCAGACCGTCAATGAAGGTGGCCTGGTTTTGCGTCGCCTTCAAAACGCCGCCGTTAAAATGGGCGATGCCGGTACTGTCACCCATGGCCGTGCCCCCCTTGGTCACCCCCGACGCCACCGTAATAACGCCGCCGTTCAAATTCAAGGTGCCTGTGTTCAAAGGTTCCTGCGCCAGCACGATGCCGGCGGCGGAGCCCGGCAGCACGGAACCGCTGTTGACCGTCAAGGTTCCTTCCACGTCGCCAAAAGCTGCCACGCCACTCGGCGCGGGAACATCGAGGCTTTGCGTGGTGCGGGCCACGATCACGGTCCCGCCGTCCACACTTAAGGTCGGCGCATCTCCGACCTTATATCCGACCATCATATAAGAGCTGCCGGCCTGGGTATTGGCCTGTTCCAGGGTTCCGCCCGGGCCGACACTGACCACTGTCCCGGCCGCGCCGCTGACGTTCAGGCCGCGATTTGCCGTTTGTTCAACCAGCCCGCCGTTGTTGATGATCAGTGTGCCGCCAACCACTCCCGAGGGCGCGCCGATGGCTGCCGGACTGCTGGACCCGATCGCCACCGTCACATTGGTGCCGATCACATTGGTCTTCCCGGCGGCAACGGTTATGAGACCTGAAGTGGAAGTGCCGGTGATCGTCACCGGCGTGTTATTGCTCAACGTATAACCGGAAGCCAAAAAATTCATACCCGTCATGCTGATGGCTCCGCCCACCTTGACGCCGTAGACCCCATCCGCCCCGCCAAAAAAAGCCGCGTCACCCGCAGCCCAGCCCGCGTCAGCCGTTGATACCGTGCCATCGCTCCAGACGGTCGGCGTAGTGGTCGTCCATGTGCCATTGCCGGGACTATTTGTGTTGCCGCCGCCGCCGACCCAGTACTTATTACCCGCGAGCGCCAGACCAGGGACGGCCAGTATGGCCACGACCGTCAGGATCAATTTTATATCGGTAAAAGCCCGGCAAAAATTTGGAATGTGAGTGCGACGCTTCATTGGATTAATCAGGTTCATACCACATCAATAATAGTTTATGGTTCAATCAGAGGTTTCGGGAACGGGATGAGATTCATCCAACTGAAGCATTCTTTCAATTCGGATAAAAATCCGAACCCCCTGCATCTTGGGGGAAACCTTTCATGAAGCAATGGTTGAAGTGGCTGCCCGCATAGAACTGGTTTGAAATGCTTATTTAATTGGTATCAAAGGCATTTTCGACATCCGACCAATTGATCGTGCCAGTCTGGTACTGACCGGCACTGCCGCCAGTGTGATCCCCCGGCCATTGCAGCGCCGGGTCAAAAAATAATTTGGCAAGTTGCCTTCATGTTGTAGTTTTGTTTTCATCGGCCCGTTCCCATCGCTTGCCGGACGGCGATGCATCCATGTGCCAGACGCCCGTGAGCAAAATCAAATTCATATCCTCCATCACGCTGATCTTCACGCTGTGCTTTCTCCACTGTCTTTGCCGGGGCGAAAGCAACACCGCCTTCAGCGATTACAACGTGAAGCTGTGGCAGATGGAAGACGGCCTGCCGAACAACACCGTGCAGGCGATCACGCAAACCCAGGACGGCTATTTGTGGATCGGCACGCGCGAAGGGCTGGCACGATTCGATGGCATGAATTTCGAGCATATTGATCTATTGCCCGGCACCCCGTCTGTCTCCATTTCCGCCCTGCATCAAAGTCGTAATGGCGATCTGTGGATCGGCACCGACCGCTTTGGCTTGTTCAAATTATCCGCCGCGGGCATCCGGCGTTTTCCCAAACCGGACGGCCAATATGATTATGACGTCCGGGAATTGCTGGAGGCCGGCAACAACATCTGGCTCACCTCGTCCGGTGAGGTGCTCTGCCTGACCAATGGCCGCCTGCACGTTCAAGCCAGGTTGCATCGCACCTTGCAGGGCATCTGTGTTGATGATCAGGGCATGGTCTGGACGGCGGCTGGCGACCTGTCGCGATTGAACGGCGCCTCCCCCGCTGGCCAGAAGCCCCTCAATGCCCCGCTCAGTTCCGCCGCCCGCTGCATCTACTTTGACACGTCGGAAAAAACTTTCTGGCTGGGAGACGAGGAAAACCTGGTGCAAATCAAGGGCGCCGCCGTCACCACCTTCCCCAATCTCCTCCATCCCTCCGGATATATCAGCACCATCTTCCGGGACAGCGCCGGCCAGTTATGGGTGGGAACCTATTTGGGGCTGAGCCGCCTGATTGACGGAAAACTGATGGCACAATCGCCGTCAAACGCCCCACAATACCGTATCTATGCAATCTTCGAGGATCATGAACACAATCTCTGGGTGGGCTCGGAAGAGGGACTTTCGCGGCTGACACCGAAGGTGTTCAAAACCATAACCAAGGCCGATGGCTTGCAGGTGAACACGGTCGTCAGTGTCTGCGCCGCTTCCGATGGCAGCGTTTGGATCAGTCCGTGGGGCGGCGGTTTGAACCATTGGGTCAAAGGCAATATTGCGCTCCTGAACCGGACCAATGGGTTGTCCTCCGATTATATCATGGCGCTGGCCGAAGGCCATGATGGCAGCCTTTGGGCCGGGGCCGACAATGGCGGAGCCTTGAATCAGATCAAAAATAATCATATCACGGTTTATGGCCAGAAAGACGGCTTTATCGTGAGTGCGTCCACGGCCACCACTACGTTGTTTGAAGATGAGCGCGGCGTCTTGTGGATTGGCAGCCGTGACCGGTTGCAATGCTGGGATGGCAAACATTTCAGCCAGTTCGCGACCCTCGACGGCATGGATCATCCAAAAATCAACGCCATCTGCGGCGGGAGCCAGGGGGTGGTTTGGATTGGCACCGAAGGCGGCTTGACCCGCTGGCAATCGGGAAAATTTGAAAATCTGGCAGCCAAAGATCCCCGGTTGAAAACACTGATTTTGTCACTGTATGAAGATCCGGCGGGCCGGTTGTGGATCGGTACCAAGGGCAATGGCCTGCTGGAGTTCAAGGATGGCGGGGTCCACGAATTCACCAGCGCCCAGGGACTGTTTAGCGATGCCATCTATGCCATCCTGGAAGACAGCCATAATAATTTATGGCTGAACAGCAGCCACGGCATCTTCCGGATCGACAAGCAGCAATTTGCTGAAGTCGTCAGCGGACGCCAGTCCAAACTGATCTCCATCAGCTATGGCAAGGCCGATGGCATCCTGAGCAGCGGCCAATATCAGGAAGTCACCCAGCCTGCCGCCTGCAAAAGCCGGGACGGCCGGCTTTGGTTCCGCACCACCCAAGGGGTCGCTGTGGTTGACCCCAATCAGTTGAACATCAACAAACTGCCGCCGCCGGTGGTGATCCAGCAGGTGGTCGCCAACGAATATCAGGGCAACAACACGATCCCGTATGCCCTGCCCGACAACATTGTCATCCCGCCGGGCCGGGGCGATCTGGAGGTGCACTATGACGCGCTCAGCTTTTGCGCGCCGGAAAAATGCCAGTTCCGTTACAAGCTTGAGGGTTTGGATGCACATTGGGTGGATGTCGGATCCCGGCGAGTGGCTTATTACAATAATTTGCGGCCCGGCCATTACCGCTTTGAAGTGATGGCTTGCAATAATGACGGTATCTGGAGCCAGGCGCAGGCCGTCGTGTCATTCGATTTCAAACCCCATTTTTGGCAGACATGGTGGTTTGCCACCTTGCTGGCCGTCGGCAGCATCGGCGGCATCAGCAGCCTGGCCCGATATATCACGAAACAGCGCATGCAGCGAAAACTCGAAGCGCTCGCGCGGCAAAATGCGGTGGAAAAGGAAAGAACCCGGATCGCACGGGACATGCACGATGAGTTGGGCGCCAAACTCACCAAGATTTCCTTTCTGGGAAACACCGCCCGGATGAATTCAACCAACAGCCAGGAGACCAATGAACAAATCGGAAAAATGGCCGAGGCCGCCCGCGAATTAATCCTTTCGCTGGACCAGATCGTCTGGGCGGTGGATCCCGAAAATGATTCCCTGGAAAACCTGGCGAATTACATCTGCCGTTATGCCAGTGAATTCACGGCCAACAGCTCGGTGCAATGCAAATTCAAGATCCCGTTGAAATTACCGCCTTGCAGCCTCTCGACGGATGTCCGTCACAATCTGTTTCTCACCGTCAAGGAAGCGTTGAACAATGCCTTGAAGCATTCCGGCGCCACCGAGATTGTCATCGCCATCTCCGCCAGGGCGGAAGAATTCAAGATCGCCATCAGCGACAATGGCTGCGGCCTGGATGCTGTTCACGAAACTCAGCCTCGACCAAAACGCACGGGACGCGGCCTGGTCAACATGCGTGAACGCCTGAAATCCATCCATGGAAATTTTTCCGCCGTCAGCCATCCCGGGCAAGGCACGGAAATTTCCCTGACCATTCCGCTCAATCTTGATCGTGCTTCGTCGAAACCGGCAATGATTCAACGGTTATGAGGATAGCGTTCACATACCCCTCACCTCAATCCTCTCCCCGTTGGGCCGGGAGAGGAGGACCAAACGACGCGTCCTGCCAGTTTGAGGATCGAAAGTGTCCTCAACCCGGCTATCTGACTCCTTCTCCCACTCCGGGAGAGGTCGGGATGAGGGGGGCGTTACTTTTTTTCATAAAAATTTCTATAAAACACCCGGAGCGCCCGGCTTCGCACATTCATCTGAATTGAAACTATTATGCCTCCGAAACATAATTTGGCGAAAATGCCTATCACTGTTTGTATCGTGGACGACGCCCCGGACGTGCGGGAAAGTATCGAGGAATTCATCAACCAATCCGCCGATTTCAAATGTCTGGGCACATTTTGTTCCGGCGAGGAGGCGCTGGCTGAAATCTCGAAACTGACCCCCAACGTGGTCCTGATGGACATCAATCTGCCGGGCATGAGCGGCAGCCAATGCGTCCGCAAATTGAAGGATAAAATACCCCAGCTTCAGGCCATGATGCTGACGGTGTACGAAAACAGCGAACGAATCTTTGAGGCGCTGTCCGCCGGGGCTTGCGGTTACATGCTCAAGAGCACCCCGCCCGATGAACTGTTGCAGGCGATCAAAGACATGAAAAACGGCGGCTCGCCCATGTCCAGCCACATTGCCCGCAAGGTGGTTCAGGCGTTTCACCCGACCACTTCCGTTACGCCCCTGATTGAAAAGCTAAGCCCGCGAGAACAACAGGTCCTCGAACTGCTGGCTGAAGGCTTTGCCTACAAGCAAATCGCTGCCAACCTGGAATTAAGCATCAGTTCCATTCGCACCTATATCCGCAGCATGTATGAAAAATTGCACGTCAACAGCCGCACTGAAGCCGTGGTAAAATATCTCAACGCCAACGGCCCCAAGACCCATATCAACGTTCACAATTAAGGGCGGCTGCCGGAATCCCGCCAGCGGCTTTCATTTCGGTTTGATGGTTTTAAGCTAGAGGAACCCGGGCCTCATCTCTGCCTTCTCCCGTATTCTAGAAAAACATTCAACGCTCAACATTCAACATTCAACATTCAATGCCCAAGGGCGCGTGGCCACACTGCCTTCGATGTTAAATGTTGAATGTTAGTTCTGAATCGCCTCCCTCTTGCGGAAAAGCAGCTCTATTGGGAATTGCACATGCCGCCATCCGCTCATGGGAAGACGGCCCGGGGCAGCCAAATGAACTGCAAATGGAGACTTTGGGCAAATTGTTCAAGGATACACCTCCGTTATTTGATAATATTCGCAGGTTGAAATTAAACTCTTGTTGCGGTTGAGCTTTCTGCTTAAATCAAATTGGTAATCGTACAAGCCTTGCAAAAAAGTACCGTCAAATTTGTCATCGTGATGACCCTCGTTTTGACAACGGGGTTGCAATGGGTTGGTCTGCAAGCCATTGCTTGGACGACGATGCTTACGGCGAACCTCAGCACCGACAATTTCACGCAGGCCGTATCCAAGACCTTTGACGGCGACCATCCTTGTCCCTTGTGCAAAATGATCGCTGCCGGCAAAAAGTCCGAACAAAAATCCAACGCGGCCCAGACGAAACTCAAGTTAGAATATCCTCCGGTTGCCAGGCAATTTGCGCTCATCGCACCTGACGCCTATCACAAAATCCATGGTCGGGAAGATTTGCTTGCCGACCGGCTGGGCTTCAAGCCTCTGCTCCCACCTCCCCGAAGCCTGACCTGCTGACCGCAGATTCTCTGGAGCGTTGTTGATGGTCGTGGCAGTTTGTGCTGTCCGAAATTCTTCCCGCTTATCTCAACTGTACGGGTATTACTGCCCGCAACAGCCTTATTACCCGTTGGCAGCTTGGGCTTTTCCCAAGCCATGCCTGACACATTTTTAATGGTCGTGCGATGACTGACACCACACGACCGCAACCTATTGATTTTTTTTTGATATGAAAAAGAAGAATGTCATTCCGTTAATCCGGTATGACCTGGCCGGAGCTTTTACTTTGATCGAACTATTGGTGGTGATTGCTATTATCGCCATTCTGGCGGCGATGTTGCTGCCGGCTTTGGCCAAGGCCAAGGAAAAGGCAAAAGGCATTCGATGTCTGGCCAATACCCGTCAAATTGCACTCGCCAGCTTGATGTATGGCAATGATTACGAAAAACACATTGGCTTCGTCACGGGCACCGACCGCAAGATGTTGTTGTATCCCTATCTGGCCCAGGGCCAAAACAATGCTGATGTAACAAATAATCAGGTTTGGAATTGTCCCGGCAACACGTTGCCGTTGACGGCGGCTGGCTATGGATTCAACACGCTGATGAATCTGGTGAAGATGACCACGATTCTCAGGCCTTCGGAGAAAGTGGATATGGCCGATGCCGGTATGGGCGAGGCGGCGAGCGGTTCCAGTTTATTGGTGCCCACGCTCTCAACCCATCTGTATCCGCCTTCGGCTCTGAGCGTTTCGGGCATCGGGCGGCCCAATCCGCGCCATGGGGGCGGCTTGCGGCTCAACGTTGGTTACATTGACGGTCACTCCGAGATCACGAAGATGCAGCCGCCGTTCTATCCCGCCGTCCTGGGCCAGTGGTGGGGTAATGGCGTGACCAATTCATCCGACCCTGATTTCAAAGACACACTGTGGATACCCCAATGAAATTAACGCCCACTCCGATGCCAAAGCATCCCGTAAATGAGCCGAAGAGCCTGCTGAATTATCGCATGGTCTGGCGCTGGCATTTTTATGCCGGATTATTCACATTGCCATTCATTCTCATTCTTTGCCTGAGCGGCAGCGTGTATCTGTTCAGACCACAGATTGAGGCCCAGCTCGATAAACCATACGATCAACTCAATCACGTCGGGCAGCCAAAATTGGTTTCAGAACAGGTGCAGGCGGCGCTAACCGCCTTTCCTGGTTCAACGCCCGCTGGCTACCAGTTGCCTCGTCACCCGCACGCTTCGGCACAGGTGCTCGTGCAACAGGATGACCAGACGCTGCGCGTGTATGTTGACCCATGGACGCTGGCGGTATTGCATTCTGTGCCGGATAATGACCGGCTGATGCGAACCATATTTCGTGTGCACGGAGAGCTATTGATGGGCAACCGGGGTTCGAATTTAGTCGAGGTCGCAGCCTCGTGGACGATCATCTTGATACTAACGGGGCTATATCTATGGTGGCCCCGGCAGGCAAAAGGCATCGGCGGCATTCTATATCCGCGTTTGACCAAGGGATGGACGACGGCTTTACGCGACCTGCATGCGGTCATCGGTGTGTGGGCTTCGTTGTGCATCTTGTTCTTATTGCTGACTGGATTGCCATGGGCGAATTTCTGGGGACATTACTTCAAAACGGTTCGCCAGTGGTCGGGTATGAATGTTTCACGGCAGGCTTGGAGTATCGGCAGCGATAGCTCCCGGAAAAAACTCCCGGCGGAAGGCGAATCAATGGGAGAACACGCCGGACATGCTGGTCATGCGCATCATCACCATAATGGGCCGCCGGTGGATTTAACTGTCTTTGATCGCGTCTTCGCTGCGGTAAAAGACATGTCTTTGGATTTTCCCGTGGTGATTTCCCCGCCAAATGAAGAAGGAAATGGAGCCGCATGGAGTGTGAAATCATTGACGCAAAACCGGCCCCGGCAGGTGACACTGCTCGTGGACGGCCATTCTGGTGATATCCGGCAACGTCAGGATTTTCAAAGCCGCCCTGTGTTAGATCGCATTGTCAGTACCTGCATTGCGGCGCATGAGGGACAGCTTTTTGGCTGGCCGAATCAGGTTTTGGGGCTGTTAACAGCCTTAAGCCTGATGACGTTGAGTATCACCGGCACTTGGATGTGGTGGCGGCGGCGTCAAGCAGGTGCGTTAGGAACTCCGCCGGAGGGCGAAAGAACTGGGAAACCCATTCTTTTGGCGATTTTGATTGTATTGCTGGCCATCTATCTGCCGCTTTTTGGGGCCACTGTTCTGCTGGCATTATTGCTGGAGAAACTTTTGGTCCAGATCAGTCCAGGCGCAGCCAAATGGCTGGGCATGTAATGTTGACCGTATCTCGCGACCGCATCGCCCTATTGAATCATCAGCTTAATGTTAGAAATCTAAATTGACTCTTCACATAAATTATGGCCGGGGTGAGGGAGCCAGCGAACCAAGTAAAAGGTTTCGACCAAGCACTTCAAAATTAAAGCACCACTTCCCCGGCTTCGGATGAAGATGCGAATAGGCGGTCCGGAAAAACTTTTCTACTTTGAACATCGAAATCCAAGCAAATTTTGCCGTACCGCCATGTTAAATGCCGTCTCGATGTCACAACCTCCGGTCAACCCCGTCGTGCGCCACGCCGGTAATCCGGTTCTTTCCGCCACCAACGTCCCCTACCCATCGGCGTTGACCTTCAATGCCGGCGTGGTTCGTCATGCGGGACGTTACCTCATGGTGTTCCGCAATGATTACGGGCATGACGGCCGCGGTGGTTTTCAGGGCACTAATATCGGCCTGGCCGTCAGCCGGGACGGCCTCGCCTGGGAAGTGGAACCCAACCCGATCTTGGGCGAGGATGAAATCCGTCATCAGCTTAAAAAAGCGATGGGCCATCACTACCACGCTGCTTTTATCAAACGGATTTATGACCCGCGTCTGACGGTCGTTGACGGTAAAATCCTGATGTGTTTCGCCATTGATACCGCGCACGGGATCTGCGGCGGCGTGGCCAGCACGGAGGACTTGAAAACCTTCACGTGGTTGAGCGTCAGCGCGCCGGACAACCGGAACCTGGTACTGTTTCCGCGCCGGATTCATGGCCGCTATTTCCGCTATGAACGGCCCCTGCCGGTGTACATGCGGGAACATCCCGAGTCTTTTCCGATTTGGTGCGCCGAGTCGGATGACCTGGTTTTCTGGGGACGCAACCGCCCCGTTCTGGGACCGGATGAAGTGGCTTACGCCAATTCCAAGATCGGCCCGGCGGCACCGCCAGTGGAGACGGCCAAAGGCTGGTTGGTGACCATCCATGCCGTCCATCGCGACCCGGCCAGCCGCCTGCGCGGCTGGGAACCGAAAGGTTGGTACAAAACCTATTACGCCGGTCTGATGCTGACCGACCTGGATGATCCGTCCAAAGTGATCGGCCTGATGCGGCGGCCATTGTTGGCGCCGGAAACAGAGTATGAACTCGAGGGCTTCCGGGGCAGCGTCATCTTTCCCTGCGGCATGATCCTTGAGGATTCCGGCGAGGTGAAGATTTACTACGGAGCGGCGGACACCTGCGTGGCCCTGGCCACAGCCCACGTGGATGATTTGCTGGCGGCCTGCGAACCGATCAGCACTTGATCCAACGATCCAACATGCAAAACCGCAAAGACATTCCCGCTGCCCCGCCCATTTCACCGGCGGGTTGGGCTTTGCTCTTGCTGCTGGTGGTCGCTTCGGTGCTGTTTGTCATGGACCGGCAGGCGCTGGCCATTCTTAAATCCACCATTTCAAACGAATTCGGCACGAACAATGGTGACTATGGATTGCTCGTCACGGCCTACTTGATGCCTTACACCATTGGCTATCTGTTTTCGGGCCAATTGATTGACCGCTGGGGAACTTCCCGCTGCACCGTGATTTTTCTGATCGGCATGTCTGCGGCCACAGTCGCGTGCGGACTCGCGCGCAACTTTCATGAATTGCTCGCCGCCCAGGTCTTTTTGGGACTCTCCGAATCGGGCATTGTGCCTTCCATCATGGTGATGGTCACCCGGCATTATCCAGCGGAACGGCGCGGATTGGTGCTGACTCTGTTTCAAGCCCTGCAATCCATCGGGCCGGTGATCACGCCCCCGGTCGTGGCTGCCATCACGCTGGCCCATGGCTGGCGCTATTCTTTTTTGGTGCCTGGCCTCCTGAGTTTTGCGCTGGCCTTTGTGTGGTTCTTCAGCGATTCACGGGCGCGCCCGGCGACCGCGCCGACCGCGCCCCGCCCAAACGTCATTGGATTCTCAAACGTCAAGTTGATGTTCACCTCGCCGGCCTTGCGCGGCGTGTTGCTGGTCAGGATGGTCACGGACCCGGCCTGGTTTTTTCTGATCTACTGGCAGGCGGCTTTTCTGCAAGATCGGGCCGGCTGGACCCTGGCGGATTTGGGGCGCTGGATCTGGCTGCCGCCGGCGGTGGCTGGCGTGGTGAACATCATCGCCGGCGCCTCTTCCGACCGTCACCTGCGCCGGGGCGGCGATGCCCCCACGGCCCGGCGGATCGTCCTCCAGCGCATCGCCCTGCTCGCCCCGTGTTTCGCCCTCGCGCCGTTTGTCACCGGCAACCGGATGGTGGTGCTGTTGACGCTGGTGCTGTGTTATGTGATGGCCAATGTCTGGTTGACCATGGTCAATGTGCTGGTCACGGAAGTCGCTCCCGCAGGCATGGTCGCCACCGTCTATGGGATGCTGAGCGCCCTCGGCGGTGCCAGCAGTTTTATTTTTAATTCCGTGGCCGGGTCGCTGGTGGATCATCTGGGCTATGGCACGGTCTTCATCTTTTGCGCCTGCCTCTATCCGGTCGGACTTTGGATTCTCCGAATCCACTACGCCGGCCTCAAAAACCCATCCCTCCAGCCGGAGCTGATCGCAGATCAAACCATTACTCAAGCGTCAAAATCCTGAAGCTGATTTTCACGGCGGAAGCCGGACAAACTTTTTATGAAATATATTTTTAATTTCCCTCGCCCAGCGGGCCGCGCGATGCTGGCCGGGCTGATGCTGCTCGCTCCGTGGTCCGGTCACCGGTGCCTGGCGGAAAGCCAGCCGGTCAGTATCACCGTGATCGGCCAACCCGATGGTTCGCCCCTCGAACCTCATTTTCTTGGCTTGAGCTACGAGATATCCCAAATTTTGACCGGCAAGCATCGCGATTATTTCAACACGAATGATCGGGCCTTGGTGAATGTCTTCAATACCCTGGGCATCAAAAGCCTGCGCGTGGGCGCCAATGCCGTTGACGATACGAACCAGCCGGTTCCCCAGGAAAAGGACATTGATAATTTCTTCGGCTTCGCCGGACTCGTGGATGCGAAGGTGATTTATTCTTTCCGGCTGAAGAATGGCGACCCCAAGGAAGCCGCCCGGCTGGCCACCCATATTTCCGCCCATTATGCCGGCCTGTTGGAGGGTTATTCCATCGGCAACGAGCCGAATTTCTACATCAAAACGTTCGCGGATTACTATGCGCTGTGGAAACCGCAATATGATGCGATCCTCGCGGCGGTTCCCGAGGCAAAATTTGTCGGCCCCAGCGTGGCCAATGCCCCGCCCGCCAAGCAAAATGATTATCCGCTGGAACTGGCGGAACGGGTGGCAGGCGGTGGCCATCTGGCCGAGGCCAGTGATCACTATTATTTTTTGGGCCGGCGCAATGACCTGGAAAAAGATCCGCTCACTGCCCGGGACGCCCTGTTGTCGGACAAGGTTCATGCCACTTATGAAACCGCCTACGCGAATATCGGCGCCAAACTGGCCGCCAAAACCATCCCCTATCGCATTGATGAAATGAATAACTGCGCACGCGGCGGCGCCAAGGATTCCAGCGATACCTATGCCTCAACCCTCTGGGCCCTGGATTGCATCCATTGGTGGGCGGCCCATCACATCGCGGGAATGAATTTCCACACGGGTGAATTTTTGAAACCGGACGGAACTTTTGGCGCCCCGTATTATTCAGCCTTTGTCCATGAATCCGATGGCAGCAGCCTGAGCATCCGGCCCCAGGCTTACGCTTATCTCGCCTTCAAAGAAGGCGCCCGCGGCCAATGTCTGCCGCTCCAGATGAAGAAAGCCTCTGATTATGATTTCGACGCCTATGCCTACTGCGATCGCGACGGCTCCGTGTATGTCACCCTGATCAATAAGGCCAACGGCAGCAAAGCCCAAAGCGCGTCCGTATCCATTCGCGTGCCCGGCAACGCCAGGGTGAAACAACTGCGGCGCATGGATCTCAAACAAAAGGAAAGCGATCCGGCCGCCAAGGAAGAAATCACCTTCGGCGAATCGCCCATTGATTCGCAAGGTTCCTGGGGCGGACGCTGGCAGGAAGTTTCCAACGCCGATAACCATCGGGTGACGGTGGAAGTGGCCCCGACTTCGGCCACCATTCTGTGTTTCTCCGGCTTGCTCCCGGCGATTGCGTATGCCAATTGACCGGCGAATCATGGGACTGGGCAAAGCAGCTGGCGGGTTAAATCATCAAGTTTATCATCCGGTCACATTAAATTTGACCCCGAAATAACACCGAAATAATTCAGCTTTAAATACGTCAGTTCCCCTCAAAAAGC
>DASYEY010000268.1:0-34540 GCA_036498725.1 Verrucomicrobiia bacterium
GAATGGTTGAATGGTTGAATGGTTGAATGGTTGAATGGTTGAATGGTTGAATGGTTGAATGGTTGAATGGTTGCGCGTGTAGTTGAGGCTACAATTTAACAATGCAACCATTTAACAATGTAACCTTCGGTTGTGGTGCTTTAATTTGAGTCTGGCTCTTGACCCAGACCCAACAAGTGCATCTTAATTTTTTGAATTTGACAGATTGTCCTGTAGAAATTTAAGGCCAGTTTTTTATCCATGCCTATTCTTCAATTCTAAAGACAGGTTATGCAACCTCCTGTTTACCGAACTTCGCGTCTCCAGTTTGCGCTCCGGCCACAAGTATGTTCTTGTATTTCCGTGACTGTAGCTCAACTTTTCACGTTAAGCCATTAACGCGCTTACAAGGTAGTATCCTAATTTGAAATCCCTCTAGAAACTTTTAACTTGCCCAGCCCGACATTGACTCAAATATTCAACGGAAGTGCCCCCTGCGGCATTGACGGCGGTGTAATGATTATACTGTCGCCAGCGACATTGTTTTTAAGCCAAAGTGGTTTAATCGACTGATGCTTGTCTGCGCTAACGTTCAAACCATCAAGCGTCCAAAATTCATCACATTCATAGATCACGGCGGTGGCCAAATGGATTGCGTCTGGCGTTGCCAAATTTTTGAACGGCTTGTCCGCCCGATTCGGCATTGTGATTGGGTTTTTGCGGTAGAAATGACGGTATTGGGCGGCTTTTTCCGAAATTAATGGCTCAACATCAATCAGCTTTTGGATGCCAAATTTGAAACGGTTTTTGAAGTCATCGATTTCAGCGCGCAAATCACTTTCCAAAAGCCGGTCAATCACTTCGCAGATTGTGAGGGATGAGGTGATGATCGTAGAACCGCCACGCTTGTTTTCCTCCAACATGGACTGGATGGCTTGCACCCGAGGTTTGCCGTAAGAGGCCGTCTCCTGCCGATAATATGCAAGATAAACACAGGCATCGAAATAAACACACAGATCGCGTCTGGTTCTCATCCCCACTCCTCTCTGGATTCCCTGATTAATTCATCCGCGATTTTCCCAATCACTTTGATGGGAGAGGGCCGGAACTCTGGGAATGGTTTGGATGGCTCCAGCAATTCAATGTCTTTAACGTCGCGAATGGAGAAAGGAAATCCTGTGCTCTCACGAAAATGTTTGGTGCCGTAAACGCGGACATTTTTACGAATGTAGCCTTGCGCCTTTTCAAACATTTCTTCTGGAAACTGACAGGAAATAGACCTAGCCCCCACCTCAGGATAGATATAAAAACGGTTTCCCTTGGCCACGTTGAGAGCCAAAAGTTGCCCCTCAACTGATCCATAAGAATGAAATTCTGGGGTCAGTAATTTTTCGACTCTTTCTTTAAGCGTATCGTCCAACTTGAATTTCAATTTGCTGTTGGCAATGGACCCGCTTTTAAAATCAGTGCCCAAGCCTTCCAGTAAGCTTGCTATGGCGTCAATTACAGGCTCACTGATCTTTGCCACTTGTTCCTGATTTTCATCCCTGATGAAATTTACCGTCTCAAAAAAAGAATGGTGAATTTGTTCTGGCAGATGCCCCCATCGGTTTCCCATCCGAACAGTCTTCAGTTTTTGCTTTAGAACCGGTTCAATAACCACTTTGGCGGGACTCCTGTGGCTTAAATTTACTACACGATAGTAAAGTGTGCTTTTGCCATTAATTTCCCGGTCTATCGCTTCCAAAGCCTCGCGCAAAGCCGTTAGTTCACGCAAAAAATCATCCAGCCGGACCAGCCCCTTTTCGGACGCCGGACCCTCTAATTTAAGGGCGATATTTAAGTTTTTTTTGCTCATACAGCCTCCGCTTTTTGTTGGTTACCAGCAGTTTCAACGTAAGCTGATAACAGGTTTTCCACAAGCGGCGACCCTTTCCCGCGCCATAGGCGCAAGGCAGACTGCCAAACCGCTTCATTGACGGAAACACAAATTTTAGCCTTTGTGACACCGGTCTCAGGACGTCCTGCTCCCATCCTTGCCCCGCCGTGCCCAAATGTGATTTTCTTTGTTTTATGCTTTGACATGCATCTTGAATAACATCGTACTTTATTCAAGTCAATAACGGAACGCAGTCAACCGAAGAATTTTATGGCAAACGAACTTAAATCCGAAGCGAAGGCGCAAGTGGTTAGCCTGCTCTGCGAAGGCAACAGCATCCGTTCTATTGAACGCATCACAGGTATTCATCGCGATACCGTGATGCGGCTGGGTGTTCGCGTTGGCGAGGCTTGCGCCAAAATCCAAGACGAGAAGATGCGTGGCCTCAAATGTGACCATGTGGAAGTTGACGAGATTTGGGGATTCATCGGCGCGAAGCGTAAAAACGCGCAAGTTACGGGCAACTATGGCGACGTTTGGACGTTCATTGCCTTGGATGCGGACACGAAACTGATTCCGTCTTTCGTCGTGGGTAAGCGCGATGCGTATCACGCGAAAATGTTCATTGCTGACTTGGCCGAACGCCTGACCAAGCGCGTGCAAGTCTCCTCTGACTCTCTGGCGGCGTATGCAGATGCAATGGAACGTGGTTTTGGGGCGGAAGTGGATTACGGCCAGATTTCAAAAGCCTTTGCATTCACCAACGTAACCGCAAACGCACAAATCCGTTACAGCCCTGCTGAAGTCGTCAAAGTTGAAAAGACTGTCGTGTCTGGTATGCCGGACGTGAGCCGCATTTCCACGTCTCACGTTAAAAAGCAAAACCATACGCTCCGTATGCATTGCCGTCGTCTGTCTCGTTTAACGAACGCTTTCAGCAAAAAGTTTGAAAAATTTCTGGCTGCGGTTTCCATGAATTTTGCCTATTATAATTTTGTCAAAACTCACGGCGCAATTCGCATGACTCCCGCGCAAGCGGCTGGCGTCGAAAGCAGCGCGTGGACAGTGACGGAATTGGTAGAACGCTGCGGTGAATAAACAAGATTACATTGCACAAATTCAAGTCGCCGTCTCGCAATTGCATAACTGCGGGGCTGTTTGGCGTAAAACTGTGCTTGTTCACGAAGTCTTTCGCGGTGAAACTGTATGGCAAGGTGACGTGGAGGTATTTTATCTCCACAATCATCTAAAGGCCAAACGTGCTTACGCATGGAGTCATCTGGATGGCGAACAGGATGAGCGCACGCGGTTTGTAGCTGTGTTGGAAATCCCGCCAGTTGAATCAGCGGAAACTGCGGTAAGGGTGCAAATCGTAAAGGATTTTAAGAAAGGAAATGAAAAATGACCGAAAAAATAATCACACAAAATAACTTTCAATACAGAATAACAGTTAAAAAATTGTCGGATAATTCTTATGAAGGGAAAATTTTTAGAAGTGAAACTGAAATCGTAAAAATGAACTTATCAGAATCAGATTCAAGCGACTTGGAAAAAACACGCAATGAGGAACCTGAATGTTTGATTTTGCGCCTTTTAGAGAGTTATGCAAAGTCAGGATTAGTAATTGGAACTTCAAATTAGGACACTACCGCTTACAATATATATGGGTTTCACAATTTATTACACATCAGCTCGGACAGTGACTCTGCAAGAGACCGAAGTCATTAGGACGGCAGCGACTAAAGCGTGTGCGGGGCGTTCATGGCTTAGTTGTGAGCCTTTAAACTTTTTCCCAAACCTTTACGACGGCAAGTTACTCGGAGGAAGCAAGCCGAATTTTCAGCCACACCCAGAGGACAAGCGCGCAGCGGAGATTTCTGGTTTGCCAGATGGTAGGCCGGGCGATTTACTCGAAATCTTGGCGGGTATTTCTAGCGAGCATAAAGTTGACTGGGAACTCATGCATGATTACGGCCCAGTCGGCTCGATTCGCGAGGGTATCATTGACCCACAGGCATTGGCGCAGATTGAGGCTATAGCAAAGCCTTGGTAGAAGATTTAGTGACGACGATGACATGGCCTAACACAGCGCTGGGGCCAACGCCGGTTTCTTCTGATTTTTCCCGATTGCGCCCATTTTCCGCTTTGCACTTTTCACTTTGGACCTAAAATAGTCCTGTGAATTTACATCTCGGACAATTTCCGAACTATCGGCCGCGCCGGTTGCGGTCGTCGCCGGCGCTGCGTCAGCTGGTTGGCGAAACGCGTTTGCATGTGGACCAACTGGTGCTGCCGTTGTTTGTGCGCGGCGGGAAAAAATTGCGTCGCGCCATTGACGCGATGCCGGGCGTGTTCCAATTGTCGCCGGACGAAATTATTCGCGAAGCCGCCGCCGCTCATGCGCTGGGTGTGCCGGCGATCCTGCTGTTCGGCATTCCCGATAAAAAAGACGCGAAGGCCAGCGGCGCTTACGCGAAGAATGGCATCGTGCAGCAAACCGTCCGGTTATTAAAAAAAGAACTGCCATCGTTGCTGGTCATTACCGATGTCTGCCTGTGCGAGTACATGGCGCACGGCCACTGCGGCATCGTGGCGCACGAAAAAATCTTGAATGATCCTTCATTGAAGCTATTGGCGCAAACCGCCTTGAGTCACGCGGAAGCGGGGGCGGACATCATCGCCCCCAGTGACATGATGGATGGCCGCGTCCGGGCGATCCGCGCGATCCTGGATAAAAATGATTTCACAGATACGCCAATCCTGGCGTATGCGGCCAAATTTGCGTCCGGATTTTATGGGCCGTTCCGCGAAGCGGCCGAGTCCGCACCCAAATTCGGCGATCGTCGCAGTTATCAGATGGATGCGGCCAATGGGAATGAAGCCATGCGTGAAGTCGCCTTGGATATTGCCGAAGGCGCCGACATGGTGATGGTCAAGCCGGCGCTCGCGTATCTGGACATCGTGCACCGGGTGAAGACGGAATTTGGCCTGCCAACGGCGGCTTACGCCGTGAGCGGTGAACATGCGATGATCAAGGCCGCCGCCGCGAACGGCTGGATTGATGAGCGGGTCGTGACGTTGGAAAGCCTGTTGGCGATGCGCCGGGCCGGGGCGGATATTTTGATCACCTACGCGGCCATGGACGTGGCACGGTGGTTGAAGGGTTGAGGGGGAATGAAGAAGGCAGAATGAAGAATGAACAATGAAGAAACCCTGAACCTTTTAAATTTGAACGAGGACAAAAGCCCAATCCCAAATGGGCAATCCGAAATCGTAAATCGCAAATTCTCTCCGTAATTATTCCCTTTTTCCGTTTGCCATGTAACGGCGCGCCAGCTAGGCTACGCGTTCGCAAAAATTTATGTTTAGATTTTTCAGAAAACACCAGTGGATCCTAATCGTCGTCCTCGGCCTCACAATCGTTTCGTTTCTCGTTTTCATGGGCGCGGGACCATCGCGTTCCGGCAACGGGCAGGGCGGGGGCGGTAATTATGGGACGATCTATGGCCAGACGATCAGCGCCAATGATTTCGCACAAGCCCAGCGCGCATTTTTCATTTATTACTGGCAGCAGAGCGGCGGCGAATGGCCGGACCGGAGCGCGAGCTTCACCCCGGCCATGATCTTCCAACGGACCTATTCTTACCTGCTCATCAACGCAAAAGCCAAGGCATTGGGCATCAATATCAGCGATGCGGCGGTGGTGGCGGAAGGCAGCCAGATTTTGCGTTCGCCGGGTGTGATGCGGTTGTTCAACACCAGCCAGCCGGTGCCGCCGGCGGACTTTTTGAGCCAGGTTTTGACGCCCGAAGGTTTGACCATGGCTGATTTCCAACGCTCCATCCGCACGACGCTGACCGTGGGCCAGATGGTTGATGTCATGGGCTTGCCGGGCGCCCTGGTCACGCCGCAGGAAGTCGGCGCAGTCTATGACCATGAATATCAGGAAGTTTCCGCACAGGCCGTATTTTTCCCGGCGACAAATTATTTATCGCAGGTGAAGGTGACGCCCGCAGCCGTTTCCCAGTTCTATACGGACCAGATGGCTTCGTATCGTGAGCCGGATCGGGTGCAGGTAAATTATGTGGCATTCACCGCTTCAAACAGTTTGGCGCAGGCCCAGACGGAATTGAAAACCAACCTGGAACAGAACGTTGAGGCCGCCTTCCAAAAATACGGTTCATCCGCCGAATTTGCCGCGGAAAAAACGCCCGCCGCCATCAAGGCCAAAATCCGTAATATCATGCTCGACCATCGGGCACTGGAAATTGCGGCGAATCAAGCCAAGGATTTCGTGAGTGCGCTGTACGCCATGAGCCCGGTTAAGGCGGAAAACCTCGCGACCCTGGCCAAGCAGAAGAAGCTGACGCTGGTCACCAGCGCACCGTTCTCGCAAAACCTCGGGCCGACCGATTTTGACGCGCCGACGTCATTGACGAAGGCGGCTTTCCAATTGAATGCGGATGCCCCTTATACCGGTCCGCTGGTCGGTTCTGATGCGGCCTATGTCATCGCTTTGGCCCAACAACTGCCGAGCACGATTCCGCCCTTCAACCAGATCCAGGCGCAGGTGACGCGTGATTTTGAGATGCAGCAAGCGATTGGGCTGGCTCGCACTGCGGGCACCAATTTTTATTTCAATGCCACCATCCAGGTTGCGGCTGGCAAAACTTTCTCGCAGGCAGCCGTTGCCTCCGGTCATACGCCGGCCGTTCTTGAGCCTTTTTCCTTGAGTTCAGCGGAAGTGACCGGACTGGATGACCGCGCGGAAATCGGCCAGATCAAGCAAGCGGCGTTCGGCACCCCTCCCGGCAGGGTCAGCCGCTTTTCTGCCACCTCGGACGGCGGGTTTGTCTTGTACGTCAACTCATTGTTGCCGGTGGATGAAGCGAAAAAAACTGCAGATTTCCCGCAATTCTTGGCCCAGGCCCGTCGCGCCCGCTCGGCTGAAGCGTTCAACCTTTGGGTGAACACCGAGTTCTCGCGTGAGATCGCCAGCCAGGCGTATTTCCAGAATGCGATGAAGCAGTACAGCACCAAGTGATTTTAGGAAAATGGCGGGACGCCGTTTTTCAATCATCAATTGCGTTTGCCAAACTTGGTGGATGCCGTGAGGCGTCCTGACTCGATTTGAAGACCAGTACCATTAAATTATCCTCGCCCGCGACGCGCGAGTTCTGGGAGATCCCCGTTTTATTTGAGGATGAACAGTTGCTCGTCCTCGACAAACCGGCGCGCGTTTTGACCTCGCCCGACGGCATTGACGTCGCGCGGCCTGACTTGATGACCCTGCTGCACGCGGGCATTGCGGCGGGCAAGCCGTGGGCGGTCGAACGTCAATTAGCTTACCTGAATAATCCGCACCGTCTGGATTTTGACACGACCGGGGTTTTGTTGCTGGCCAAAAACAAAGACACCTTCGTCGCCCTGGCCGACCAGTTTGGCGCGGAGAAACCGGTGCGGAAATATGCGGCACTGGTGCGCGGGACGCCGGCGGAAACTGTTTTCGAAGTCGATGCGCCGCTTGCGCCGCATCCGCTCAAGCTCGGCGTCATGCGGGTGGATCCGCAGGCCGGCAAAAAATCCCGGACACGCTTTACCGTGCTGGAAAATTTCACCCGCCACGGCTATGCGCTGTTGCAATGCGAACCGCTCACGGCGCGGACGCACCAGATCCGCGCGCATTTGCGGCACGCAGATTTCACCGTGGTCGGCGACGAACTGTACGGTGGAAAATTCCTTTGGCTCTCGCGGCTGAAACAGGATTATCGCCTCAAGCCCGGTCGGGAGGAACGTCCGCTCGTTGCCCGCGCCGCGTTGCACGCGGAAGAATTGACCTTCGCGCATCCTGTTACCAAGGAACCGGTGACGGTCAAAAGCGAATTGCCGAAAGACTTCAAAATCGCGTTAAAATATCTGCGTCAATATTCCCAGTGAGCCCCGGTGGGGATTGGGGATTTACGATTTGCGAATGCGGATTTACGACTGCCGATTGCTACGCGGTAAACCTAGAGCCCATAGCCTGGAGCCTGAATTCATTTTTAGCCACAGATGGACACAGATGAAACGCAGATGGGACAGGGAAAAGCGGAAACTTTGAAACGAGGACGACGATGAGGATGATGGTCTAGGACAGTGGCAAGCCAGTGGGCATCATGGAGGGCGGCGCGAAGCGCAGCGCCACGCCGCTTTCGTCCGGGCCGCGATTTTCTGAAGTAGCTTAACCCCCCATGCGCATTAGAGCGGTTCAAGAAATACTATGGTCGTTCGGGAAGAAAAGAGGGGCAGCGGTCTTTTTGGGTTTTGGCGTCGTTTCGGCTCAGTCACAGGGTTTTCAAACCTACTCCTTCGCCGAAGCCTCGCCCAAACCCAAAAATGCTCGCTCCGAACGGCCACAGTATTTCTTGAACCGCTCTAAAGCGGTGTCGCCGTTCCCGGTCTGCCACCGCAATCCCAGATCGCTCCAGCTTATTCCGCCTCTTCTCTGTGCGCTCGGTGGTACTGGTGGCCGACCGGGCCAGATGAAACTCAGTGCGCACGAGCTGGATATAACGTTTTAAAAGCTGGTGGTCTGCCGCTGTGGGGGTACGGGTATCAAGGGGAAATCTTACCGGGAGATTTATTTTTAAAATTAGAACAACTTGCTAGTTTCAGTGATCCTAGCAATCCTTGGTCGGTCGAGCGTATACAATAAGGACTCTTTTTCCAATTTATGAAAGTCGGTGAATTCTCTCTGCCGATGGGAACAGTGATTGCTCTCGTCTTCGTTGCCGCGTGTTTCCCACTTTATGGCGAGGTGGCACCTTCAACAAATCTTGGCGCCGGCCAGCCAGGGCTTAAGATTGATTATAGAGGGACAAACCGATTTGTTATTTATCTGGACGAGCCTTGGACCGTGGGTCCTGGCTCCATAGGTGGATATTACGATCGGCATATTGATGTGCTATTTGAACAGAACTACGGACTTAAAAGGATGTTACAAACACGTGAATGGGATGGCGGCGATCCGCAGCAGCTTTATCCATTTGATGATCAGCGAATTTTTACCTGCGAAACGGCTAAATTAGGTCTTGATCATAAGACGTTCACTCATTGGCCCCATCAAACCCAACTCTTCTCCATAAATGGAAATTCCCTCTCGGTTTCAGACGACGTTTACGTGCTGGCACGTCAACAATATGGATTGACGACGAATCAATTTTTTCTTGGAAAGATCGGGACAAACATTTTTTATTGGGAAATGGGCGATCCGAGGAAGGCTATTTACCGTGCCGTCGGAGACAAGTCGACGGTAAAGTATTTCGAGCTTCCTAAAGGCATGATCGATCTGTTTGGAGTGACGAAGTCCGTAAAAAAGGATGTCGGTTTTACGGTGCTTAGGAAGTCCTCAGGTTTTTTTCAATATTCGCCTAATACATTCGACTTCATTGAGGTATCATTTAACACGGCAAAACCTGTGAAGAACGACACCGATACGTCAACAGGGCCGCCAATAGCACCAGCCGCCTCTAAAGGCGCCGGGTAGAAGCGAGGCGAGGTCGGTGAATTGAAGCTGACCGTCGGTGGGGGTGTTGGTGGTGATCAAGGCCGTCCAATCCCGCAGGTTTGGCGAGACTGGTACGGCGTAGAGGCAGGTGGGAATTCCGCTGAAGTTGATGCCGGCGGTATTATTGATGAAGGTGAGTTGCCCGGTTTGCCCGCCCGGAGACGCTATATGTCTCCTAAATTAAATGCTGTTGTTCCTACAAATTCAGCCGATGAATGGTTGCCATTTATGGTCGTGAGCCTGGAACTCTCAGCTATTTTTTTAACCACAGATCAGATAAGGAAAAACGGAAAGCACGAAGCGGTGAAAGGAAATCGCAAATCCGCATTCGTAAATCCCAAATCAGCTGACGCACCAATTGAGAACCGCTTTCTGCGCGTGCAGCCGGTTTTCCGCCTGGGTGAAGATCGTATCCGCATTGGCTTCAAATGTTTCGTCGTCAATCTCCTTGCCCCGATACGCCGGCAGGCAATGCATCACGAGTGCGCCGGGTTTAGCCAGTTTCACGAGTGACTGATTGATCTGATAGCCATTCAAGATTTTGATGCGTTCGGCAGCTTCGGCTTCCTTGCCCATGGAAATCCAGACGTCAGTGTAGAGCACGTCCGCGCCGGTCGCAGCGGCGGCCAGGTCCTCGGTGACGACAATCTTTCCACCGGCTTGCGTGAGCGAACTCGCGCGTTGCAAGATTTCTGCGTTCGGTTGAAAAGCCTTCGGCGCGGCGATGCGCAATTCAAAGCCCAATTTCGCGGCTGCAAAAATCCAGGAGATGGGCATGTTGCACGCGCCATCGCCAACGAAGGTCACGACCTTGCCGGTGATTGGTCCGCGCATTTCTTCAAAGGTCTGGATGTCCGCGAGGATCTGGCAGGGATGTTCGTCGTCGGTCAGCGCGTTGATCGTTGGGATTTTGGAAAATTCCGCGAAGGTCTCGACATCGCTCTGCGCAAAGGTGCGGATGACGGCGCCGTGGATCATGCGGCCCAAAACGCGGGCGGTGTCCTTGATCGGTTCGCCGCGGCCGAGTTGGATGTCATTGGCATTGAGGAACATGACGTTGCCGCCCAGTTCGCGGATGCCCACTTCGAACGAAACCCGCGTGCGCGTGGATGATTTGGAAAAAATCAAAGCCCAGGTCTGGCCGGCCAGCGGCTGCGTTTTGTGTGCGCCACGTTCTTTTTTGAACACGGCGGCATCCCGCAGGATTTTTTCGAAATCCATCCGGGGCAATTTTTCCAACGACAACAAGTGTTTCATGGTGCTAAAATGCTTCTGGAATTTTCCTCCAAAGAAAATTATTTACCCTAACTGCGTCACGGCGTCACTTCTTTTTCTTCGGGGATTTTTTGGCCGCATCGGCCGTGCGCCAGAGATACCAGGCGGCGGTGGTGCGATGGGGCCGCCATTTTTCACCGTGGGCGAGCAATTCCTTGGGCTTGGGCATTTGTCCCTCCCGATAGGCGTGGCCAAAACCGCTGCGCACGCCGAAATCGTCAATGGGCAGGACATCCCGCCGGCCCAGTTGAAAAATCAAGAGCATCTCGACGGTCCAGCGCCCCACGCCGCGGACTTCCGTAAGCCGGGCGACAATCTCATCATCGGATAGCTTGATGATTTCACGGGCACTGGGAACCACGCCGGCCAGGGTTTTTTCGGCGATGTCACGGATGGACTTGATCTTGGCGAAGGAAAAGCCGCAGGCGCGAATCTGTTCGTCCGTGACCTTGGCCAGGTCTTCCGGTTTGGGGAATCTGCGGCCGGGAAACAGTTTTTTGAAGCGTCCGAGAATGGTTTCCGCCGCCGTGCCGTTAAGTTGCTGGTGCGCGACCGCCTGAACGAGCGATTGAAACGGCGAGCGTCGCGTTTCCGGTTGCAACCGGCAGTCGCCGATGTTACGGATGATCCGGCGCATGACCGGATCGGACGCCGCCAGATGGCGAAGGATTTCAGGTGTCATGCCGGCTTACGGTTGGTCTGCATAATCAATTTTGGCATCCGGCTCATTCTCATCGTCATCCTCGTCCGCAAATTTTCATCGCCGGGCGAAGCCGCAGATGACGATGTGCAGGAGGAGGATTTGGTAGCCGCCATTTTTTCAAATACGCGCTTACGGTTGGTCGGCGTCCGGGACATCAGGAATCGGTCCGGGAGAGTCCAGCTTGGCTTTGACTTGTTCCAGAAGTTTGGCGCATTCATCGCGTTTGGCGTAAGCCCGTTTCTGTTCCATTTCCATGACGCCTTGATCATGGTTGTCAACCGTGTAAGCATCGCAGCCGATGACATATTGACCGGTTGGCGTCGGATCCACCGTGGCTTTCAAGCGGATCCAGACTGCGCTGCTCCAGCCGCCGTAGGCCGCCGTGTCCCAACTTGAACCGCGTTTTTCAAACGTCAGGTCTTTCGTATGCTTATATCCGTTGGCAATGAAAACCGCCTTCACCGCGCGCAAAATATCCGCCTCGGAACGTCCGGAAATTTCCAGCGACGCCAGTTGTCCGGTCTCGGCGTGATCCGTCGTCTTGCATCCGGTCAGGATCGGCAACAGGCACAACAAGGCGGCGAAGGCCAGGTGAAGGGTGCGTTTCATAGGTGGTGCATGATGCGGTCAGGCAAGCGATTTGACAACTGCTTCAATTTTGGCGATGCCTTCGCCCGCTTCCACCGGTTTTAAATTCAACGCAGGCAACAGGCGGATGATCTGGGTGCCGGCGGGAATGGTCAGAACGCCCGCTGCGTGCAGCCGGTTGACGAATTGGATCGCCGCCGGTTTGTCGCTGGCGGCAAAGGCCGGGATATTTTCCGCCAGTTCAAACCCGAGCATGAAGCCCAGGCCGCGCGCATTTTTGACGACCTGGGGATACGCTGCCGCCAGCCGCTCCAATTCACTCTTCATCCAGGCGCCCAGTTTGTTCGCGTTCTCCGCCAGGCTTTCCTGCTGGATGACATCGAGAATTTTCAACGCCACCGCGCAGGCGAGGGGAGTGCCGCCGTAAGTGGTGCCGTGGGTGCCGGCGCTCAACAGATCCGCGTAGGGAGCGCGCACCCAAAATGCGCCCATGGGAAAACCCCCGCC
Organism: Verrucomicrobiia bacterium; assembly: GCA_036498725.1. Lineage (GTDB taxonomy): Bacteria > Verrucomicrobiota > Verrucomicrobiia > Limisphaerales > UBA11358 > UBA11358. The sequence continues at coordinate 12,478 of DASYEY010000268.1, forward strand.
GAGTGATTTCGCCATGGCAAGTCCATCGGGCAAAAAGGCTTCGCCACCGGGAACGCCGACTAAAATCCGCTGGAAACTTTGGAATTTTCCGGAGCGATAATGTCCGCATTGCACGCCGTCAATCAACAGCAGCAACTTTTTCTCATCGCACAGGGCGCGCAGCCCCAGCAGGTATTCTGCGGTCGCGGGCGTGACGCCGCCTTCACCCTGGATGCCTTCGATCAAGATGGCGGCGGTGGCGGGTGAGATGGCGTTTCGCGCCGCCGCGAGGTCATTGTACGGAATATGCCGGAAGCCCGGCATGATCGGTTCAAAACCTTTTTTGACCTTGTCCTGGCCGGTGGCGGCGATGCCGCCCAGCGTGCGGCCGTGAAAAGAATTGATAGCCGTCAAAATTTCGAACCGGCCTTCGTCATGGCCGAATTTCCGCGCCAGTTTGTAGAGACCTTCATTCGCCTCCGCACCGCTGTTGCAGAAGAAAACTTTGCCCGCGCCGATCCGGTTCACGAGTTCCGCCGCCAGCCGGCCTTGCGGTTCGGTGAAATAGAGGTTCGAGGTGTGGATCAGTTTTTGCGATTGCTCAACGAGCGCTTCGGTGATGGCCGGATGCGCATTGCCGAGGCAATTCACCGCGATGCCGCCGCCGAGGTCAAGATAGCGTTGGCCCGCGACATCATAAACGTAGCTGCCGGCGCCATGGCTCAGCACCAGGTCAAAACGGCCGTAGCTGGGCACGACGTTTTTCGTGAATAATTCACGGATGCTCTCGTAATCGTTCCGCACAATGGCGGGCGGTGCGGGCGGTACTGGAATGATCTCTTTCATTTCGGATTGGCGACTGCGGATTGCGGATTGCTTTTCATGCGTGCGGTTTTAACGGATGCAACGATAATGGCAAGGATTTCTTCACCTTCTTTTAATAATTCAGAAACCAAAATTGGTTTGATTTGATTCGTTTCGACCAGCATTTCGAGCCAATAAATGGATTATCGCATTCTTCTTCGACGACTCCAAGCTTCGCCACAAAGTCTGCCCGCGACCTTGCGCGACAGACCGCACGATAATTTGCCCCAACCGAGGTTGCGCTACGCAAAAGCTGGCGCCCCATGACGGAGGTAGTGGTGTTTTTCGGCAACGCTTCGATCAATTTGACAATCCGGATGCCAAATTTTTTAGTTCGTTGCTGCAATTCGTTTGGATTCATAAAATCAACAATCCGAAATCGCCAATCGAAAATTACAACACGACTTCTGTGCCCACGCCTTTGTCAGTGAAGATTTCGAGCATGACCGCGTGCGGGACGCGTCCGTCCACGAAGGAAACTTTTTCCACGCCGGATTTGATGGCGGCGACGGCGCTGTCCACTTTGGGAATCATGCCCTTGTCCACGATGCCGGCAGCTTTAAGGCCGGGGACTTCTGTGATCTGCAAGTGGCCGATGACGGTGGCGGCATCCTTCGGATCGCGCATCAAGCCTGGAACATCGGACATGAATACGAGCCGTTTGGCTTTCAAGGCGATGGCGCACATGGCCGCGGCGACGTCGGCATTGCAGTTGTAAATCTTGCCATCCTCGCCGCGGGCCGTTGGGCTAATGACGGGCGTGATACCCTGGGCGATGCATTCCAGCAACGGGGCCGTGTTGACGTGCGTCACTTCGCCGACATAACCGATGTCGATTTTTTTACCGGGATTTTCCTTGTCCGCGAGAAAAAGCTTCTGGCATTTGAAAATGTCCGGGCCGGCGAAACCAACGGCCCGGCCGCCGAGCGCGTTGATCGTCTTGACGACTTCAGGATTGATCTCGCGCGACAGGACATCGTCCACGATCTGCACGGTCGCTTCGTCCGTGACCCGCTGGCCCTGGATGAAGTTGGCCGCAAGTCCGGCCTTCTCCATGGCGCGGGTGATGGCCTTGCCGCCGCCGTGGACCACGATGGGATTGATTTCGACAGCTTCCAGAAAAACGATGTCGCGGGCGACGCCGTTACGGATATTGGCATCCGGCGAATCCATGAAACTGCCGCCGTATTTCACGACGAACGTTTCCCCGCTGAATTTTTGGATGTAAGGCAACGCTTCCATGAGCGTGGCGGCTTTGGCGATCAGGTCTTGCATTTACGCCGGAAATTTAGCCATAGATGAACGCCGGATGAAATACTGATTTTTCCATTTTTATGGCGGCTGGATGATTTCCATAAAATACGTTGCCGGTTGACTGTGGGGACATTACGTCTTTATTAGTGAGTTTAACTGAAATTGTTGATGGATAAGAACCGTTGCAGTCATTGTGCGCACACAGATTCGAGCGGCTCATGGCAATAGCCTGGCGGCTTGTTTAAAAAGTTGAATCACTTTTTGCTGGTAGTATGTGCCACCAGCCATGCCAGATCGCGGTCATTCGGCGAGGTTGGTATGGATCCGCCGGGCAGACGTTGAATTCCGTCAAAACCAACAATGACCGGCGGCTCGGTTGTTAGTTCCAGCCATCGGTGATATTCCGTGTGGCCATCGGCAAATGAGAGGCAGGAACCGCCAGTGTGATAAGTGGCCGGATAGTCAACGATGGCATAGTGCGCCGCCGCATTAACGGCGAAAAGACCGTCGTTGATGGAATCTTCACGTTCATCCATGAAGACCCAGGTGTCGCTTGGACCGGGAGCGGTCAGGTCCTGCATTTTTATGAATTCCCGGAAGCCACTTATTTGGCTGGACGCGCCCAGGTAACCATTCAAGGACAGGCTGCGCACGCGGGGCAGGGCTTGGCTGTCAAATCTCACCGTGCTTTTGTCCGCCGGACAACGATAGACGGCCGGGTTTTTGATATAACCGCCAATGGAACCAAAAGCAGCATATTGGCTCCCAACCAATAAATCGGTGTTGGTACTGTCGGTCTTGTCATATGACACATCAGAATCCAGCCACATATAACCCGCCACCCAGCCCGGATTTTGAATGGATTTGCCGGGATCAATTCCCGATGAATTGCGGGGCAGATTCTCGCCAAAGTCTTGTGCATACATGCCCCAACCGAGTTGAAGCTGCCGCAGATTGTTTAGACAAACGGTCTGCCCTGCTTTCTGCCTGGCTTTACTCAAGACCGGTAGCAGCAACGCGGCGAGAATGGCGATGATGGCGATAACGACCAGCAGTTCCATCAAAGTGAAAGCTTTTCCACTTTTCATTGATGGATCCGCTCACTCCGACGCCAAAAGTGAACCAACCGCATGATTAAAATGCAAATGCTGATCAAGGCTGTCGCGGCGACCCCCGTCTTGAAGAGCAGGGAATGCGGCGCGGCTAGCACTGCGAAATCATCAAACCGCCCGGTTCCCGAACTCCAACGGTTGCCATAAAGGTTTATGCTGGCGGTGATATCCGCCATCTCGGCATGAGGCGGTGCCTGGATGCCTGCAATCGTCAGGGTCTTGTAGCGGGTCATGGCCGAGTCCCCGCTTCTGGAGCCAAGCCAAATGCCCTTGCTGCCCAAGAAATTGGTGGCGTGGCCGTAAAAGCGCAATTGAACAAGGACGTTGTCCCCGGCAGCCACCTCCTCCGGCCATTTGTAGGCGAATGAAAACGTGATCGGTACGGATCCATTGGCCGCCGGCCCCAGCGGAAACACGAACGTTCGCCATTCCGCAAAATTATTCCCGTCCAGATTGGTGTTTCCAAGGGTGAAATCGCTGTCGCCGCTGGCCGGATCGGCATGGTCAACGGTGAGAAAGCTTTGCGCTCCTCCACCGGAGCCGACCCACCAGCCGTCGAAGTTCTTTTCGGCTCCCGGATTGGCCGGACCGATCAGCATTTGTTTTTGGAAAAGGAAGTGGCCGGCCAACCCGGCGAGCGCCACGCAGGCGGCGACACCGAGAGACACGACTGCCCAGCGCCACAATGATTTGTCGATGTTTGTATTCATAGTTTGAGAGGAAGGTTGGGGCCGGCCTGGGGCCGTCATTGGAGCGGTATCCTTCGCCACGATGATTTCCACCATCGCTTTCACTTCGCTGACATGCTGGTAGCGGAGCTCTGGTTTCTTTTCCAGCGCCCGCAGCACGATTTCGTCGAGGCGCACGTCCATCCGCACCTTGGCCGAAGGCGGTTGGATTTTTTTCTCCGGCAGTTCACCGGTGAGCATCTGGTAAAATACAACGCCCAGTGCATAAATGTCCGCGCGATTATCCACTTCACCGGGATGCTCGACTTGTTCAGGCGCCATGTAGTTCGGCGTGCCCATAATTTTGCCCGCGCCGGTAAGGGAAGCCTGGAGTTCGGGCTTCAGGTCTGGGCCGGCTGAAGACAGGGCTCCGAACGATTCGGCTCCGGTCAATTTCGCCAGTCCGAAATCTGCCACTTTCACCCGCCCGCGCCGGTCGAGCAGAATGTTTTCCGGCTTGATGTCGCGGTGGACGATGCCCTGGTCATGCGCAAATTGCAGCGCGTCACAAATTTGCGGCACAATGGCCAGCGCCTCGCGCGCCGAGACGCGATGCCCCGCAAGGAGCTGGCGCAAATTCATGCCGTCCACGAATTCCATGAAGAAATAAAACTGGCCGCTCGTCTCGCCGAATTCGTAAAGCGTGACGATGCCGGGATGGTTGAGGCGCGCCAATGCCTGGGCTTCGCGGGTGAAGCGTTCGGCGAACGCGGGTTCACTGCCGATGCCCGGTGGCAGGATTTTCAGCGCAACGAGCCGGTTGAGCTGTTTTTGCCGGGCTTTGTAAACCGCGCCCATGCCGCCCTTGCCAACGAGTTCAAGGATTTCGAGTTGTGGAAAAAGTTTTGCAATCTCCCCGACCGTGGGGGGAACGAAGGCAGGTTGCCTGGCCGTACCTGGGTCTGTGTCAATGCCGGTGGGAAAGCCTGCATGGATGAGGCATTCCGGGCATAAGCCCATCGGCACATCCAGGGCCAGCGGCTTCTGACAGCTTGGACAAAGGCGATTTGTATCCATATTACACTTTCCAACCCGTTCTTAGGAAACGCGGGGCCAAGGTTACAGGCTTGATGAATTAAAATGGAAGCTGCCCGCCGGGAGGAACATTGCCGACCCGTCAACGCCCGGCCAGCACGGCAAAGAGATGATGAAGTTCCTGGTCAACATCCGCCGTCGCGTCCATGGTTTCAGCGATTTCCGTCCGCAGCAATTTCCGATAGCGCTTGCGCAAGCGATGGACGGCCACCTTCACCGCCCCTTCATTCATATCCAGCTTTGCCGCCAATTCGCTATAAGGCTGTGATTCGCGACTGCCAACGAGACAGGAATTCAACCCGGTGAATAATTCACCTTTGCCGGCGTTTTCGTATTCAGTCCGCAGCCGTTGGAGCACGGTGTCGAGCAGCGTCAGTGCCCAGCGGCGTTCATAACCTTGTTCCGGCGTGCAATTGTCTGCTGGTTCGTGGCCGTAACGGGTCTCGGCCGTATCGAGTTGAATGGGCACATGCGCCACGCCACCGCCACGTTTTTGCGCCCGCGCCTTGTCCCATTCATCAGCGAGGAAACGGCTCATGGCCGTGAGCAGAAAAGTTCGGAACCGGCCTCGCTCGCGGTCCGCATCGCCCACCCAGTGGCGTTCCAGTAAACGGGCGAAAAAAGCTTGCGTCAAATCCTGGGCGTCCGGTGCGGGGTGCCCGCGCCGTCGGACGTAAGCGTAAAGCGGATACCAATATGTCCGGCACAGTTTTTCCAACGCGGTCTGCGCCCTCGTGGTGTCGCTGCGGCAGGCGGTCAGCACGACGGACCATTGCGTGGTAACGAAGACCGGGCCGCGCGCTGCGGCGCCCGCTTCAGAAGTGGGGGCGGTTGTGTTCACGCGTCAGGGTTTTATCATACCTCGCATTGCGAGACGATGTAAAACGACTAAACGACAGCGCTCCATATCCAGCCGCCAATCGTATTGACGCTTGAAATCCTGTGCATCGACAAACGTTTTCCTTAAACCATTACTTTTTATCCTCGGCCACCAATTCGTCGCAGGTCTGGTTGAAGAACTTCACGCACTGGGCGATTTCGGGGCTGGAATTTTCCCAGTGATATTCATATTCCACGCAGAAGGCGCCGTGGAAATGCTGCCGTTTCAATTCCTCCATGATCTGGCGGGTTTTGCCGACGCCGGTGCCCCACGGAACATCGTGCGCTTTCATGCCGTATTCGTTGAGGTCTTTGAAATGCAGCGCGATGATGTGGCCATCCAGCTTCTTGATGCATTCCAGCGGGTCGAGGCCGGAGCGGATCCAATGGCCGACGTCCGCGCAGGCGCCGATCCAGTCGGACCGGCCTTTGATGGCGGCCAGCACCGTGTCAGGGTTCCAATAGATGGAATGACCTTTTGGGTGTTCGTGGATGGCAACTTTGATCTGATATTCTTTGCAGAGTTTTTCGATGGTATCCAAGGCGTTGGTGGGCGGTTCGGAGACCAGCACTTTGATGCCCCATTTTTTGGCAAATTCAAAAACCTGACGGCATTTCGCCTCGTCGTTGGGCAATTGCACCACGCCGATATTCACAAAATTGCCAAACCCATCGGCGTGAAGTTTTTCATCAATCCGCGCGCGTTGCGCATCGGTCAAACTTACTGTTGTCAAACGGTTGGAGCCGTCCAGGATGGCGCTGCCGGAAATGCTCATGTATTTCACGCCGAGCTTGGCGGTCATATCAATCGCGTCAAAGATGGAAAATTTCTGGAACGTATAAGAATGGACCGCCAGCTGCCAGCCGAGCTGGTCGGCGGAATGGGTGTCGTTGGTGGTAACCTGCGCCCAAAGATTGGAGCTGAGCAGGGCGCTGATGGCGAACAAGAACAGTTTTTTCATGTTTATAAATTGGCGGCGGATAAATTATATCGGGTCAGGTAGTTTTGTGGATTCAACGTGGCGGATCAAACTTTTGGTTCCCAGCCGGGCTCATAGGTGCGCCGCCATAATTTCATGGCGTCTTCGTCGTTCAAGATGTGGCCGTTTGCCGGATCGCAATGCAATCCGCGACCGACGCGCCACGCGATGTTGCCCAGGTGCAGCAGGTTGACGCTGTTATAGCCTTCACTGATCGGGCAGTTCAATTGCTGGTTGCCACGAACGGTTTCAATGAAGTTGGACACGTGCGCCGTATCCATGCCGACGCCGCTGGCGCTGACGGTATTGGTCGGGTCCACGATCTCGGTGCCTTTGGCCTGGTCCACGATTTTACCTTTTTTGTCGTAGATGATGTAGTCGTTGCCATCGAGCAGGGCCGAGCCTTCCGTGCCGTAAACCATGGTGCCGCGGGAACGGCCTTCGACGGGGAACTCATTGCAACTGCGGCCTTCCCAGCTCATCGTTTTGCCTTCGGGAAAATCCCACGCGATCGTTTGGGTGTCCGGCGTTTCCCAATCATCCTTAAATTGATAACGTCCGCCGTTCGAGGAAACGCGGGTTGGCCACGTCACGCCCAGCGCCCAGCGCGCCACGTCCATTTCATGCGTGCCGTTGTTGAGCGCTTCGCCGGTGCCGTATTTCCAGCGCCAGTGCCAGTTGTAATGGATGAGATTGTCGAGGTAAGGCTGGCGCGGCGCCGGTCCCTGCCAGAGATCGTAATTCAGCCAGTCGGGAACCGGGGCGGGTTTGCCGTGGCCGATGCTGGCGCGATTATTCACATACCAGCCCTTGGCAAAATAAGTTTTACCGATCAGTCCGGCGTGGATTTTCGGGATGATGTGCATCATGGCGGCGGAAGAGCGGCGCTGCGCGCCCATCTGTACCACCCGTTGATATTTTTTAACCGCCTGCAACAGCAATTCGCCTTCGTACGGATTCTGGCTGCAGGGTTTTTCCACGTAAACATGTTTGCCTGCCGCCATCGCCAGGATCGCCATCGGCGTATGCCAGTGGTCGGGCGTGGCGATCGTGACGACGTCCACCGATTTATCGGCCAGTAATTTGTAAAAATCGCCCAGGCCTTGCGGAGCGTTCGCCTGTTTTTTAGCCGTTTGCTTGAGGCCCTTTTCCACGGCGCGGGTATCCACATCACATATGTATGTGACTTCCACACCCGGCAAACTAGTGAGACAATCTATGTGCGCCAGGCCCCGGCCGTTTGTACCGATGACGGCGGCGGTGAGGCGTTGATTGGTGCTGGTTTTGCTTGCGGGCGTCACATCGGCCCTGGCCGGGGAACCGAAATATCCGGCCATGCCGATGCCGACGCTGGCCACGGTTGCCTGTTTCAAGAAATGCCGGCGGTCAATGGGATTGCTCATAAGTCAATGGGTTGATGGACGATAACGAAACACATTTGGTTGCAATCAATCAATTTTAATTTACGGTTTTTTGAAACCATGTTTGCCCCAGCCACGTCGAATGATTACTTTGACGCCATTCCATCACTTTAAAAAATAGCTATGAAACTCAAAATTGATTCGCTCCCGACGCTGGCTTGCCTGGCGTTTTCCGGCCTGCTCGCAACCTTCGTGGTTTCCTGTTCCACCAGTTGCCAAAAAGATGGCGCCATGGCCGGCACACCCAACACCTTGACCGCCGCGGAGAAAGCCGCCGGCTGGCAATTATTGTGGGACGGCAAAACCACTGCCGGCTGGCGCAGCCCGAAGACAGATGAATTTCCCGGGAAAAGCTGGAACATGGCGGATGGGATTTTGACGGTTGATCCCGGGGTGGACAACAGCGGAGCCGAATCCGGCTTGGGCGGCGACATCATCACGCGTAAACGCTACGCGAACTTTGAACTGACGGCGGATTTCCGGACCTCGCCGGGTTGCAACAGCGGCATCAAGATTTTTGTGCAACCGAACTTGTCGCCGATTGACAAAGTGACGGGCAAACCGTCCGGGGCCGGTTCGGCCATTGGCCTGGAATATCAGATCTTGGACGACGTCCGGCATCCGGATGCGAAACTGGGCCGCAACGGCGACCGCCGGCTGGGTTCGCTCTATGATTTGATTCCGGCGCCAAAGGATAAAAAGGTGATGCCGATGGGGGAATGGAATCACGCGCGGATTTTATCGCAGGGCAAGCACGTTGAGTTCTGGCTGAATGGGAAGCTGACGGTGGAATTTGATCGTGGGTCGGCCGCGTTTCGTGAGGCAGTGGCGTTGAGCAAATTTAAAAACATCCCCGATTTCGGCGAATGGGCGGACGGTCATATTCTGTTGCAGGAACATGGCAGCACGGTTTCTTTCAAGAACGTGAAGCTCCGCGAATTGGCCGCACCATAAAATAAATCGGAACCATAAAGTTAGTCCTATGACATCAATTAAAAATTCCAGGGCCTCGGCACTCCGCCGCCGTTCCTTTCTGAAAGGCATTCTGGCAACCGGCACGCTCTCCATCATCACGCCGCGCAGCTTGTTCGCTGCCGACGGTTCGGCGGTTCCCGCCGTTGCCGCCAGTGGCAAGGTGAATGTTGCCTGCTGCGGCATTGGCAATCGCGGCGGCGAAGATGTCATGGCGCTCGCCGCCTCGGGGCTCGCGAATTTTGTGGCGTTCTGTGATACGGACATGGGCGCGCCGCACACGCGGGCGGTGTTGAAGAAATTTCCCAACGTCCCGCGCTTTCAGGATTTTCGGCAGATGTTCGATAAGATGGGCAAGGACATTGAAGCGGTCTGCGTCGGCACCCCGGACTTTTCTCATTTTCCGATTGCGATGCTGGCCATGTCGCTCGGCAAACATGTTTATTCTGAAAAGCCGATGGGCCACAGTTTCCGCCAGATCGAACTGATGATGGCGGCCGAGAAAAAATATAACGTTGCCGCGCAAATGGGCAATCAAGGCCATTCCGAGGCGAACTATTTTCAATTCAAAGCGTGGACGGAAGCCGGCATCATCAAGAACGTCACCAAGATCACGGCGTTTATGAACGGCGCCCGCCGCTGGCACGGGATGAAGGTTTCGGGTTTGCTGCCCGCCCAGCCCATTCCGCCGACCTTGGATTGGGATGTCTGGCTGGCGACGGCGCAGGAACATCAATACAACGCCGGTTATTGCAACGGCGACTGGCGCTCCTGGTTCGATTTCGGCAACGGGGCGCTCGGCGATTGGGGCGCACACATTTTTGACACCGCCCATGAATTTCTGCACCTCGGCCTGCCGACGGAAGTGGAAGCGGTGAAACTGGACGGCTGGAGTCCCTTCATTTTTCCGCAAGCCTCAACGCTCGCTTTCCGTTTCCCGGCGCGGGGCACGATGCCGCCGTTGGAATTGACGTGGTATGACGGCCAGAAGAATTTGCCGCCGTTGCCGGCGGATTTCGGCAGTGCGGTCGTGGATCCCAACATACCGCCGCCGTCCAAAGGTTCGCTGGACACGAAGACATTGCCGCCCGGCAAAGTCATTTATGGCGAAGGGCTGACGTTCAAGGGCGGGTCGCACGGTTCGACGTTGAAGATCATTCCCGAAGCGAAAGCGAAGGAGATGGCGGATAAATTGCCGGTGGTGCCCAAAAGTACGTCGGAGCATCACAAAAATTTCCTGCTCGCTTGCAAGGGCGAGGAAAAATGTCGTTCGTCATTCGCTGTTGCCGGACCGTTGTGCCAGACGATGGCGCTCGGTGTCATCGCCCAACGCGTGAACGCGAGGCTGGAATTTGATCGCGACACCAAGCAGGTCACCAACCACAAGGTCGCCAACGGCCTGCTCAACGGCGTCCCGGCGCGGAAAGATTGGGAGCAGTATTATTCGCTTTGATAATTTACGATATACGATTGACGATTTACGCGCGGGTGGAGAGGTTGGAAGCGAAAGGCATATGACGCTCCCCATCATCCACTGCCGAGAATTAGTATTGCCATCAACGTCAATGTGCTGCCAATTTTCCCACCGAGTGCGCGTAAATCGTATATCGTAAATCGTAAATTTCATGATCAATCAAACACGCCGCCGTTTTCTCAAGTCGGTTGTTCGCACCAGTGCGGGCCTGCTGGTTTTGCCCGGCATTGTTCCCGCCCGATTATTCGGCGCGGACGCGCCCAATAAAAAAATCCAGGTGGCGCAGATTGGTTGCGGTCGCATGGGCCGCAGTGACTTGGGAAATGTTCTGTCGGAGCCGCTCGCCCGGGTGGTGGCCGTATGCGACCTCGATGCCAAGCGCGTCGCCGCCGGCAAGACGATGGCGGAAGATTATTACCGCAGCCAGGGCGAGAAAGCGGTGAGGGTAAAAACCTTTCATGATTACCATGATGTCCTGGCTTCACCGGAAATTGACGCCGTCGTCATCACCGTGCCGGATCATTCCCATGCCTTGCTGGCGATCACGGCGGCGCTGGCAGGCAAACATGTTTACGTCCAGAAACCGGTGACATATTCCATCGCCGAGGCGATTGGTTTGCGCCAGGCAGTCGAGGCGACCAAAATCATTTTACAGACCGGTTCACAGCAACGCTCGGAGCGGCCATGGAAAAGTTTTCGCGCGGCCAGCGAAGCGGTTCGCAATGGCCGCATCGGTCAATTGAAGACGATCAAGATCGGGGTCGGCCTGGATAAACCCAGCGGGCATCCACCCGCGCCGATGCCGGTGCCGGCGGATCTCGATTATGAACGCTGGCTCGGTTCCGCCCCGGAACAACCTTACATGGAGCTTCGCGTCCATCCGCAAAATGACGTGGAAGGCCGTCCGGGCTGGATCACGACGGAAGATTTCGGGCTGGGGATGATCACGAATTGGGGCGCGCATCATGTGGACATCGCGCAATGGGCGATGGGGCAGGAACTGGGCGGCCCGCGAACGGTGGAAGCGCACGCGCAATTCATGCAGCATGATGCGTGGACGGTGCACACGACGTATCACGTTGAGATGCAGTATCCCAAAAACGTGCAGCTCATCATGGATGATCATTTTCCCAACGGCATCCGCTTCGAAGGCGATGAAGGCTGGGTATTTTGCACGCGCAGCGCGGAGGAATTTTCCGACGCGGATTCCAATACTGTTTTGTTGAAGCCATTATTCGCCAGCGATCCCAAAGTCCTTTCGCCACTGACTGGCGATGCGGTTCGCTGGATGCCGAGCAAGAGTCATCACGGCAACTGGCTGGAAAGCATTCTGGCAAACCGGCAGCCCATCGCGCCCATCCAGCAATCCGCCCGCAGTCTGGAAGCCTGCGCCGCCGCGTGGATCGGCATGAAGCTAAAACGCAAGCTGACCTGGGATGCGGTGACAGAAATGTTCGTTGGCGATGCGGCGGCGAACCAATTACGTTCTCGGGCGGCTCGCAAACCGGAATACGACTTTGAACGCGTGTTAAAAGCGGCTAAGATTGCGTGACCGTTTTGATTTTAGTCGCAGACGGAACGAGGAGACATTTTCACGCAAAGACACAAAGCGCGCAGAGCAGGGGATCAGACACGAATTGCGCTAATGTACGCGAATAAAATCATCGCGGCAGCAAGCCTATCAATATGGATTATCCATTTAAACTACCCGAATACCTCGATCTGAACTGATGTCTAACCAGCCGCCGGCGCCCCTTTAAGTAATATTAAGCGACATTTAATCTGGAACCGTTCTGGTTCTTGCCATTTGGACGCGCCCGGTTTGGCGGCGCAAAAAACCTGTCACAACTTTCATTCGACGGACATCATTAGGTAGATGCTGGAACCTGATGACATCACGCTCTTAAAACAATATGCCGGGGGCGATGAAACTGCCTTCACCACGCTTTTTGAGCGGCATGTCCATCTGGTCTATTCCGCCGCGTTGCGGCAGACCCGTAATCCGGCTCATGCCGAGGAGGTCACCCAGGCAGTTTTTATTCTGCTTGCACGGAAGGCGAAATCATTAAGTCCCAAAATCGTCTTGTCCGGCTGGCTCTATCAGGCGGCGCGGTTGACCACGGCCAGCCTGATAAAACGCGAGATCCGCCGCCAGCGCCGGGAACAGGAGGTGTATATGCAAAACTTGACGGAACCAGACACGTCATCTTGGGAACAAATATCACCTCTGCTGGATGAAGCCATGAGCCGGTTGGGTGAACCCGACCGCAACGCCATCGTGCTGCGCTTCTTTGAAAATCGCACGCCGTCGGACGTGGCGGCGGCGTTGAAACTGAATGAAGTGACCGCCCGCAAGCGCGTCAGCCGCGCCTTGGAGAAGCTGCGAATCTTTTTCGCCAAGCGCGGCGTGGTAGTGACGGTGGCGATGCTCGCCGGGACGATTTCGAGCCATTCTGTCCAAGCCGCCCCCACGGCGCTGGCCAAATCTGCCACCGCGATCGCGATTGCCAAAGGCGCGGCGGCCAGCCTGCCGGCGGTGGCCCTCGCCAAAAGCACAGTTATTGCCCTGACTATGAAAACAAAAACCATTGCCGCCAGCGCCATCATTGGCACGCTCGTTCTGGGAGCGGGGGCGATCAGTATTTATTCCCTATGGCATCCTAAAATGGATCGCGTTACGATCGCTTTGACGCTGCCCATGACGTTCACCAATTCCGTGTTCAAGCCGGATGGCGATCGCGACGGTTCTTTTACCGTTGATTTGGACGTGAACACGCGGCGCACCAGCACCTCCGCCCCGGCCATCCATATCAAGGGCCCGATGGGGACCCAGTTTCGTCCTTCCGGAAACTCGGATAATTCGGCTTCCACCCTATGCGTGGTCGGCCCGGGTTCGCCACTTTTGGGAAAGCGTATCTGTGTCACCGGCTGGCTCAAAACCCGCAACGTGCAAAAATGGGCCGGCGCATTTTTGATCATCGGCACCGAAGATTATAAATCCAAAGGCTGGTCGCGGGTGGATACCATGAGCGACCGCCCGATCTTCGGCACGGCGGACTGGCGGCAGGTAAAATTTGTCACGGACTTGCCCGATCAACCCTGCGGGATTTATTTCGGGCCGGATCTTTACGGTGCGGGTGAACTCTGGGGCGATGATTTCCAGGTCAGCCTCGCTGATCCCGACGCCGCGATCACCGATGACCGTGACTGGCGCCGAAACTTGGATCGTCCCAATGACTATAAAATAGCGACCGATCCCGCCAATCCCCATGACGGGTGCCCCTCTCTTTGCCTGGCTTACACCGGATCAGACAATGCCGGGGACAAATCATGGGCCTGGCTTGGGCATCATCTCCGCCACCCGGAAATTGAAAAATATGTTGGCCATACCGTGCGCCTGAGCGGCTGGATAAAAACTGAACATGCCTCCGGCCATTTGCAGCCGCAACTCCGTCCGGGATTCGGGTTGACGGACAAAGATTATAAACTGCTGGCCAAGGACAGCATGGTGCAGGATGAAAGCCTCAGCGGCACGATGGATTGGACGTTATTTTCACTGACCTGCGAGATACCTGAAAACACCGGGAACATTGTAAATAGTTTTATATTTTGGGGCGGTGGCAAGGTGTGGATTGACACGAACTCACTGGAGTTAACCATTGTGAAATGAGAGTGGTGAGCACAGTCTACGTCACCGAAGTCAAATCCATGAAATTTGGCAACTCACCTCGGATGCGGGCCTTCACCCTGGTTGAACTGCTGGTGGTCATTGCGGTCATCGCCATCTTGGCGGCGCTGCTGCTGCCGGCTTTGGGCAAGGCCAGGCAACGGGCGCAGACTGCCGGTTGTCTCAACAATATGAAACAGTTGCAGTTGGGCTACCAAATGTATGGGGATGACAATAACGATTATTTGCCGCCCAATGAAGCCATCCCGGATCAGGACGTTTCCTGGGTCCTGGGCAACGCGCAAACCGACGTGACGACGACCAACATCCAAAACGGATTGATTTTTCGTTATAACCAGAATGTTAAAATTTACGTTTGCCCGGCGAACACGTTGATGATTCCTGACAACCACGGCGGCTCCGTGTCACAGACGCGGACCTGTGCCGTTGATTTTGCGCTGGGCGGATACGCGCCGCCCGCCCTGGCCGCAGGTGGAGCGGCTCAGGGTGGCGGCACATTTAATGGCGTCACCACCCTGGCAAAATTCAACCAGATCCAAGCCAGCAGCGCCGGCGCGGCGCAAAAAATCGTGTTTGTGGACGAGGCCCAAAATGGGGTGGATGACGGCTGTTTTGGAATTTATCCGGAAAGCTTGCAGAATGACCTCTGGTGGAATATTCCGGGCTGCCGGCACGACAGCAAAAGAGCCTGCACGTTCACCTTTGCCGACGGCCACGTTGAGGTATGGCGATGGCATGGAAGCGCGGTCATTGCCGATAATTCGTGGGCTTATTCGGATTTATGGAACAACCCCGCGCCGGCCGACCCCCAGACCGGTCCGGGTGGTTCAGATGATTTGCGCCGGGTCCAGGCTGGCACGATTCACTGAAATCCCTCGCGCCCCAAACCGAAAGCCTTCCCCGCCTTATCTGGGTTTCACCTGTGGCCATCTGTGGCTAAAAATTGAGGGGTTAAAGGGTGGGATGTTTTCGTTCACAATTTCACTTTGCCAGCGGCGGCGGTTTCCCTACATTGCCGTCATGTCCGAGATTGTAAAATTTGTAAATAATGGGGCGGCCAGCATCACTCCGGGTCTGGCGGAAAAAGTGTTGCGCCAGTTGCCGCAATGGAAGCTGGAATTCACGCAGATCAATGCGCCTAAATTCCCGCACCTGGTGGACCAGCTTGAATTTCTTACGGATGCCGTGGAAGATGCGACGGAAGGCGCTTACAAAGAATTGCCTTATATCGCCATCGCGCAGGCATTGTTTGCCCTGCTTTATGCGCATAAAAAAATGAGTGTCATCCCGGAAAGTGTCCTGGAATTGAGCGGGGCGGATAATTCCAGTGTCGTGCGGGCCGTATTGATCCAGAATGAAAAGGCATTTGCCGTCTATGCCGGCACGCAAGGGGTCAATTGGCAGAAGATCACCAGCCAGCCATAATTTTTTACGATATCAATTTTTCCAGGGCGTGTCTTCAAACCATTTTTTGAGAATAGCCCAGTGTTTTAACACTGGGATAATCGTGGGCTAAGAATGGGAGTCCCAGCGGGACGAAAGAATTGTTCTGCCGTCTCTACGGGACTTTTTTATAGCCCCAGCATGTCAACCCAGCCTTAAAAGGCTGGGCTAGTATCAAGAAAACGCCCCACTTCATTGGATCAATTGTTGAATTGTGGTGGCACGCGGCAATTAACAGAAAAGCGCCGTGTGCCGGTTTGGTGGGGGATAATTTGGTATGGGATAAGGTTGGGCTTTCCGTGCCGCCAATGGTGGGACGGCCTTGGCCGCAAAGTTTTTTATCTTCATGGGCAAAGTTTTGATTTATCCTGCGCGCAATGTTTGAGCTTCTAAAAACTGACTCCCAAACCAAGGCGCGTTTGGGGAAATTGACGACGACGCATGGCGTGGTGGATACGCCGGTGTTCATGTCCGTCGGCACGCAGGCCAGCGTCAAGGCGATTGACCCGCGCGAACTCCGCGAGATGGGCACGCAAATCATCCTCGGCAATACGTACCACTTAAACCTGCGACCGGGGCTCGACATCATCCGCGCTGCGGGCGGGTTGCACAAGTTCATGAATTGGGACAAGCCGATTCTCACGGACAGCGGTGGTTTCCAAGTGTTCAGCCTCGCGAAAATCCGCAAGGTCAAGGCCCACGGCGTCGAATTTCGTTCGCATTTGGATGGTTCGCTCCTGTTCATCGGGCCCAAGGAATCCATGGAAATCCAGCGCGTGCTGGGTTCAGACATTGCGATGGTGTTTGATGAATGCCCGCCACACGATGCCCCGGCCAAGGATCAACGCATGGCCGTGGAACGGACCATCCGCTGGGCGCGCGAATGCAAGGAACAACCCCGGGCGGAAGGCCAGAAAGTATTCGGCATTGTGCAGGGCGGTTCCGATCCGGCCTTGCGCGAGGAATGTGCCAAAGCTTTGGTGGGGATGGAGTTTGACGGCTACGCCATCGGCGGCGTCAGCGTCGGTGAACCGGAACCGGAGATGATGAAGGCCGTGGAACTGGCCGAACCCCATCTGCCGGCGCATAAAGCCCGTTACGCGATGGGACTCGGCACACCGGCACAAATGGTTGAATTGGTGGCGCGCGGCGTGGACATGTTTGATTGCGTATTGCCCACGCGGGTGGCGCGCAATGGCACGGCCTACACCCGGCGCGGGGCGCTGGCGATGAAGGGAGCCAGTTACAAGACTGATTTCGGGCCGATCGAGGAAGGGTGCGAGTGTTTTGCGTGCCAGCATTTTACGCGAGCGTATCTGCGGCATCTGTTGCGGGCGAATGAAATTCTCGGCCTGCGGATGTTAAGCATTCATAATACGCACATGTACTTAAAAGTGATGTCCGATATGCGGGCGGCCATTGCCGCCGGGACCTTTGCTGAATTTCATCGCGAATTCATCGCCACCTTTAAGCCGTCGGAAAAAGTTTTGGCACATCGCAAAAAAATTTCCGGAACGGATTAATCGGAGGTTGAACACGGAGAGGTTTTTTAACCACGGATGGACACAGATGGACACGGATAGGCTCAGGGCATAGAGAAGTCACGAGTCAGAATTCGGAAGTCATAAGGTCACGTCACCGCAGTCGAATTATCATTCATCCTCATCCTCATCGTCGTCCTCGTCCTCGAATTTTTACTGCTGGCGAGGATGAGGATGAGGATGAGGATGATGGCAGATCGAAAATCAGAATACGGTTAAACCATTTGCCCCGTGTGCTGACCTGTGGCATCTTGGGGTCATCGTAAAAATATTTTTATAGCACTATGAGCAAACCGAAAATTATCGCTTATTTGAAACCGAGCTGCGGCTGGAGCCAGGGCGTTCGCGCTGTGATGCGCAAATATGACCTGCCGTTTGAAGACCGCGACATCATCAATGATCCGTTGCAACGCCAGGAAATGATCGAGAAAAGCGGCCAGATGCTGAGCCCTTGCGTCGAGATTGATGGCAAAATGCTGGCCGACATCAGCGGTGAAGAAGTCGAAGCGTGGATGCTCGCAAATAACGTCGTCTCGCAAAACAACCGGGTGCCGGATGCGCCGATCAACCAGCCGTGCGCGCACGAGATGCCGCAGAGCGCCCCGCTGAACTTCGGTGTTCGTCATTAAAACTTTTCAATCCCAACGGCCGCGTGGAATTTTCCACGCGGCTTGTTTGTTTAACGGGTCACGGTTAAATTAATCCCATGCAAATTGTTCCTTCAGTCACCGCCATGCAGCAGCTCGCCCAAAAATGGCGGCGGGCGGGGATCAAAATTGGTTTCGTGCCGACCATGGGCTATCTGCACGATGGCCATATGAGCCTGGTGCGCGAAGCGCGCAAGCGGGTCGGCAAAAATGGCAAAGTCGTGGTGAGCATTTATGTGAACCCGGCGCAATTTGCGCCGACGGAGGACCTCTCCAAATATCCGCGCGACTTGAAACGTGATTTCAAATTGTGTCGCGCGGAGAAAACTGACGTGGTTTTCACCCCGGATGACCAGCAGATTTATCCCGGCAAAAGTGAAGGCAAGTATAGCACCTACGTTGTTGAAGAAAATCTGGCACGCTTGATGGAAGGCGCATCACGCCCGACGCATTTCCGCGGCGTCACGACGGTGGTGGCCAAACTTTTCAACATCGTATTGCCGGATGTTTCCATTTTCGGTCAAAAAGATTGTCAGCAGGCAGCCATCATCCAGCGCATGGTCGCGGATTTGAATTTTCCCGTGCAGATCATCGTGGCACCGACGCAGCGCGAAGTGGATGGTCTGGCGATGAGTTCGCGGAATAAATATCTGGACGCCGAACAACGCGCCCAGGCAGTGATCTTGTTTCATGCATTGTCCGCGGCCAGGCAGGCGGTGGCCAAAAAATCCATTTCGGCGGTGCAATTGAAAAAGGATTTGCGGGAATTTGTCACCGCGGCGCCGTTGGGCCGATTGGACTATGTGGAGTTCTTTGATCCCGAAACGTTGCAACCGGTGGCGCAAGTCAAACGGGGAACCCAAATGGCGCTGGCCGTTTTCTTCGGCAAGACGCGCTTGATTGATAATGCGCTTCTGTAAAATCAAGGCGGTTCGTCGCAAAGATTTTATCATGTTCGGAAGTTTGATTGTGCTTTTTCTCTTGGTTGCTGTTTTTTGTGTAAGCCTGATATCTGCAAAAAATTTGGCGGAGAGAGCGCAATCCATAAAGCTTGGGGATTCAAAAGAAAAAGTACGGGAAATGCTTGGTGCGCCAACCGAAACTTATTTGCCGCGGCTTTTTGGTGTTAATTATGAAACGTGGGCCTATGGGCATCGGTTTCGCCTGAGCTCTGATTTCCCCTATTTTACTTACAATTTGAGGTTGTCCCTATTTCATCCTGAAACCGATGAAATATGTATATCTTTTGACTCACACAGCAATGTGGTAAATGTTTATGTTCCTGGGGTAAATTCGCGCACAAAATGAAACGATTCGACTTTCTCATTCTCGGCAGCGGCATCGCCGGACTTTCGTTTGCATTAAAAGTCGCGCCGCACGGGCGCGTGGCCATCGTGACCAAAAAAAACCGCGCGGAGTCGAACACAAATTACGCGCAAGGCGGCATCGCTTCGGTGACGGGCAAGGATGATTCATTTGAATTGCACGTGCGGGATACGCTCGAAGCGGGAGCCGGTCTTTGCAAGGAAAGTATTGTGCGCACGATCATCGAGGAAGGGCCGGCACGAATCCAGGAATTGATTGATTTCGGCATGAAGTTTTCCGAATCGGAGCAGCGGGCCCAGGATGGTTCGCGGGAATTGGATTTGGGCCGCGAAGGCGGTCATTCGCGCCGCCGGATTCTGCACGCGAAAGACATGACCGGTCACGAGATTGAAAGCGCATTGTTGAATGCGATTTCCAAACAACCGAACATTGAAATTTTTGAGAACCATATCGCGATTGACTTGGTCACCAGCCAGAAGCTGGGCTACGTCGGTGAGAACCACTGTCTGGGCGCTTATGTGTTTGATAAAAAAACGGCCAAGGTGGAAACGTTTTCCGCCACGGTAACGATTCTGGCAACGGGCGGTTGCGGCAAGGTTTATCTCTACACGACTAATCCCGACATCGCGACGGGCGACGGGGTGGCGATGGCGTATCGCGCCGGGGCCAGTATTGCGAACATGGAGTTCGTTCAATTTCATCCAACCTGCCTTTATCATCCCAAAGCCAAATCATTTCTGATCAGTGAAGCGGTGCGGGGTGAGGGCGGCATTTTGAAAAATTTGAATGGCGGCGAATTTATGGACGGGGTCCATCCGATGAAATCGCTGGCCCCGCGCGACATCGTGGCGCGGGCGATTGATAGTGAGATGAAGAAAACCGGCGCCGACCATGTGCTGCTCGATATCACGCACAAACCGGCGAAATTCATCATTGAGCGGTTTCCCAATATTTACCAGACCTGCCTGCGCTATGGCATTGATATCACCAAGGAACCGATTCCGGTCGTGCCAGCGGCGCATTATCAATGCGGCGGGGTAGTGACCAACGTGGATGGCGAGACGGATATCGCCGGACTATTTGCTGTGGGCGAAGTGGCGTGCACCGGTCTGCATGGAGCGAACCGGCTGGCGAGCAATTCATTGTTGGAAGCCCTGGTCTGCGCGGATCGGGCGGCGGAGAAAGTTCTGGCACATCCCATCCAAAAGACGGAACTGAAGATTCCGTTGTGGCAATCCGGTAACGCGACGAATGCGGATGAATTGGTGGTCGTTTCCCATAACTGGGATGAGATCCGCCGCTTGATGTGGGATTATGTCGGCATCGTGCGGACAAATAAACGGTTGCAACGCGCGCAAAAACGGATCGCGAATCTGCAGGAAGAAATCCACGAATATTATTGGAATTTCATCGTGACGGCGGATCTGCTCGAATTACGCAATATTGCGACGGTGGCGGAATTGATTGTGGCCTGTGCCTTGCAACGGCCGGAGAGCAGGGGATTGAATTACAATCTGGATTTTCCAGAGACGAATGCCGATTGGGCGCAACGCGATAGTGTGGTTCGAAAGACCTCTTGAACGCTCGTTCTCGGAGTTTTGAATTTTAAGTTTTAAGTTCAAGACATTCAGCAGCGTCCCAAATCAGTAGCTAGTTAGGCTGTTGGGTTTGCGAAGATCCTCAGAGCTCTCTCCCGCAAGAGGAGGCCGATTCAGAACTAACATTCAACATTGAACATTCAACCTGCTCTGTAGAAACCTTTTTTGAAGGCGGTGCGTCTTGCAGGAGACATGGCAAAGAAAGCAGCGGGCGAAGCGAAAATACCTGTGGTGGAACAGGTGGCGGAACTGGCGATGAAACTGAGCCAGCGACACATGGCGGAGTATGGCGCGAATACGAGTCGGCATGATTTCACGCAGCGCCAGTTACTGACCTGCTTGATCTTGCGAGTCTATCTGAAGACGACCTATCGCGGAGTACTGGATTTATTGGCGAGCAGTGCGAGCCTGCGGGCCCGACTTGGGTTGGGGGAGAAACTGCCACATTTTACGACGCTACAGAAGTTCAGTGGTCGCAGCCAAGTCCTGGCGATTGCGCAAAAGCTGGTGGCTGAGCTTGGGCGGGCGGCGGTGGCGCAAACGCCGGAACCGACGGCGGTGGCGATGGATGCGACGGGGTTAGCGCGCACCACCGTGAGTGATTACTTCACAAGTCGCCGCGGCCGGAAATTCCGGCGGTGGGTGAAAGTGGCGGTGGTGGTGGTGGCGGGCAGCCTGTTACCCGCGGCCTTGGCGGTAGACTTGCAGCCGACGCATGATTGTAGGCAAGCGCGGTCATTGCTGGCGCAGGTGGCCAAAGTGGCGCAACCGCAGCGATTATATGCCGATGCAGGCTATGATGCGGAATGGATTCATGAGCAGTGTCGCGAACAATGGGGTGTCGCAAGTGTGATTCCGGCGGTACCGCGGAGGGCGGATGGCACGATCGGCGGCAAATGGCGAAGTCAAATGACACCGGAATATCTAAAACAAGCTGAATATAACCGGCGGTGGACGGTGGAAAGTTACTTTAGTGCGTTGAAACGGACGATGGGTTCTGCGCTGAGTGCGCGCCGACCAGACCAGTTACAGGCCGAAGCCGCGCTGAAAGTGCTGGCTTATGCCCTCCGCCGTTAGCGGAACCACTCTCATTTAAAAAGGTTTCAACAGAGCACATTCAAC
>DASYEY010000269.1:0-21966 GCA_036498725.1 Verrucomicrobiia bacterium
AAATCAAACTTCGATAAACAAGGGGTTTCGATTGCGCGCATGGGTATGCATATTGCAAAAAGTTTTCATGGCTATTTTTTTTGACGGGAAAAAATCATGCGTTTTGCAGTTGGCAGGCAGTGAATCGTGCAAGTTGCAATGTGTGATTAGAGATTATTGCAAAAAGAAGACTACGTGCATGCGCCAAACACGCGATGAAGTGCGTCTCTCTTTTCATTCGTACTACTGGCACAGGGTTTGCAAAGGAAACTCTGCGCATGGCAACTTTGAAATCATGGATTACCAAGCAATTAAATCGCGAAATTTTGCCGGAAGTTTGGGTGGCCGAGCCACCATTGCGCGGTGAATTGTTGAGCCTTGAGTCGCTCCGGCAATTTGCCAGCAGCCTCGCCCGGGAGCGGCAGGTGGCGAACGGTCGCGGGCCAAATCTTTTGTTACCACGCCTGGCCGCCAACGAAAAAATTCTGCGCGACTACAATGAGCAAACGTTGGAAGTGGAAAAAACGCGGCAGATCACCCCGGCGGCGGAATGGTTATTGGACAATTTTCACCTCATCGAAGAACAGATTCGCACGACCCAACGACATCTGCCGCGTCGTTTTAACCGGCAGTTGCCGTGCCTGCTCAATGGGCCATGGGCGGATTATCCGCGCGTCTATGAGATCGCCTTGGAATTGATAGCGCACACGGATGGCCGGATTGACGCGGCGCATCTGACCAGTTTTGTCATGGGTTATCAGGAGGTTGTGCCATTGAAGCTCGGCGAGTTGTGGGCGATCCCCATCATGCTGCGGCTGGGCTTGATTGAAAACCTGCGCCGCGTGGCGGTCAATTTGAGCCTGTTGCGTCAGGATCGCAACCAGGCGGAAGACTGGGCGGTCCGGATTTTGCAGATGGCAGAAGCGAATCCGTCGAAATTGATTGTCGTGGTCGGCGAGATGGCGCAGGCCCACCCAGTTTTAAGCCGGGCATTCGTGACGGGATTCATGCGGCGGTTGCAGGAGAAAACCCCGCCGGTCAAGCTGGCGGCGAGTTGGATCGAAGAACGCGTGATGGAGGACGGCCAGACGGTGGATCAACTGATGCAGGCCGAAAGCCAGTCGCAGGCGGCGACGCAGGTATCAGTCGGCAACAGCATCGGCAGCCTGCGTTTTCTTGACACGATGGACTGGCGGGAATTTGTGGAGGCGCAAAGCGTGGTCGAACAAGCCTTGCGTACCGATCCGGCAAACATTTACGCGGACATGGATTTTGCGACCCGCGATTTATACCGCCACAGTGTGGAACACATCGCGCGTTACAGCCGGAAAACTGAGTCGGAAGTCGCGCTGCTGGCCGTGCAACTGGCGCAGAAGAATTCGTCTTCCGGCGACGATCGTCTTGCCCATATCGGTTTTTTTCTGACGGGCAAAGGCGCGCGAATTTTGGAACGCGCCGCCACCATGCGTATTCCCGCACGTTGCTGGCTGCCACGCCTGGCCCGGCATTTTCCGCTTGCCTTCTATCTCGGCGGGATCACGGTAATTACCCTGTTGGCGGCGATTCCGCCGTTGTGGCTGGCAGCGACTGCCAGCATGCCCGACTGGCTGTTGGCGATACTGGCATTCTTCACGCTGTTGTGCACCAGCCAGCTGGCGGTGTCATTGGTGAATTGGTTCGCGACGTTGTTTGTGAAACCGTCGCCGTTACCACGGCTGGATTATTCCGAAGGCATTCCTCCCACTGCGGCTACGTTGGTGGTGGTGCCGACGATGTTGACCAGCGAGCTGGGTATTGAAAATTTATTGGAAGCGCTCGAAGTTCGTTACTTATCCAATCACGATCAGAATATTTATTTCGCGTTGTTGACCGATTTTTGCGATGCCGCGGTTGAACACAAGCCGGATGATGCCGAATTATTGCAACGTGCGAGCCAGGGAATCGAGGCCCTGAATCAAAAATATAAAACGGATCGCCTGAACATCTTCTTTTTGTTCCATCGGCCCCGGCGTTGGAATCCCCGGGAAAAAATTTGGATGGGTTACGAACGCAAACGCGGCAAGCTGGCGGATTTGAATCATTGTTTGCGCGGCGGCAGCCGGGAATGTTTTTCCCGGATCGTCGGCGACCTCGCCGCATTGCCGCATATCAAATACGTCATCACGCTGGATACGGATACCCAATTGCCACGGGATGCGGCCCGGCAAATGACCGCCACGATGGCGCATCCGCTTAACCGGCCAATCTACGACCTGGAAAAAGGGTTGATTGTCGAAGGCTACACCATTTTGCAACCGCGGGTTGCCGTCAGCCTCCCGACCGCCGGCCGTTCGCGCTTCGTGAAATTATTTTCCGGCGACCCGGGCATTGATCCTTATACGCGCACCGTTTCGGACGTTTATCAGGATGTGTTTCATGAAGGTTCCTTCATCGGCAAAGGCATCTACGACGTGGACGCATTTGAACGCACTGTCGGCGGGAAGTTTCCGGAGAACCGCATCTTGAGCCATGACCTGTTGGAAGGCAGTTACGCACGTTCGGCGTTGATCAGTGACGTTCAATTATTTGAAGAATTTCCTTCGTGCTATAGCGCCGAAGCCCGGCGACGCCATCGCTGGATGCGCGGCGATTGGCAGATCGCGACCTGGCTGCTGCCGCGCTTGCCCGGGCCGGATGTGCGCCGGGTGGAAAATCCGCTCACCGGCTTATCGCGGTGGAAGATTTTTGATAATCTCCGCCGCAGTCTGGTCCCGTCCGCGCTGGTATTTCTGCTCGCGCTCGGCTGGATACTGTTCCCTTGGGTGGCGAATGAATGGAGCGGGTTCATTCTGGCCATCATTGTCTTGCCGGCTTTTTTGGCCGTATTGACCGAACTTTGGTTGAAGCCAAAGGATTTGCCCTGGAGTTTGCATCTAAAAAGTACCGGGCGTAATGCCGGGCGCCAGGCCTGTCAGGCCATCTTAACGGTCGCCTTTCTCGCCAATGACGCGGTAATCAGCCTGGATGCCGTGGTCCGTACGCTTGGGCGTTTGTTGTTTACCCGTCGCCATCTATTGGAATGGCAGACTGCCAGCGAGGTGGACCGCGCGAGTGACGGCCGGTTATACAGTTTTTTTAACGCAATGTGCGGTGCGCAATTTCTCGCCGGCGGGCTTGCGGCGGCTTTGATGTTTTTGGATCGGCCCATTTCAGCGGTGGCTTTCGGTTTCATCGCGTTGTGGCTGGTCTCGCCGATCATTGCGTGGTGGATCAGCCTGCCGCTCAAGGAAAAATCCGCGGAACTCTCCGCCGGACAGATTCGCCAATTGCATACACTCGCCCGGCAGACATGGAATTTTTTTGAGACCTTCGTCAATGCCGAAGAAAATTGGCTGCCACCGGACAATTTTCAAGAATACCCGCAACCGGTCATTGCCGCGCGCACGTCGCCAACCAATATCGGACTGGCGCTTTTGGGTTCCTTGTCGGCCTATGATTTTGGTTATCTCACGCTTGGCGAATTAATGGATCGAACGGCGCGCACGCTCGAAACCACGGAAAAACTCGAGCGTTATCGCGGGCATTTTTACAATTGGTATGACACGCGCACCCTCAAACCCCTGTTGCCGTTATACGTTTCCACGGTGGATAACGGCAACCTCACGGGTCTGTTGTTGACGTTGCATTCGGGCCTGCTGGAACTGGCTGACCTGGAATGGAATCCACACCGGATCCATAACGGTTTGCGGGCCACGTTTGATGTCATGAGCGGGCAATCCCATGGCCCGGAGCTGGCCGACTGGCTGGCTGCGCAAAAAAAATTGCTGGAACTGGCGGCTGATTCACCAATTGAAATGGTGCGAAAGCTCGATCGTTTGATCGAAGAAAACACCAAGTGGCCGGAGGCTAAAAACAAATCTGAAATCGAAAGCTGGTGGCAAACTTTTGAAAAAAGCTGTCGCGAGCAGCGCGAGGAGATCATTCAGCAATTTCCCTGGCTCCATTTGCATGAACCGCTTCGGCCCCATCTGGATCACGAAGCGGCGCATGAATTGAGAAAACTCTGGTTTAAACTGCATGCCTCCTTGAGTCTGCGCCGGCTGGCGGAAGAAAGCGAAGACTGGCTTGAGAAATTGGATGAGCTGCGGGCTGACGCGCAGGCCGCCCGCAAAAATGCGACGTTGGAAAGTATTCTAGCCGACCTGCATTCCGCCTTTGAAGTGGCGCGCGAACGTGCGCGAATCCGCATCGGTGAATTGGAAAACCTGGCGCAGCGTTGCGACGAGCAGGCCCGCCTTGATTTCACGCTGCTCTATGACCCGGTGCGGGAATTGTTTTCCATCGGTTACAACGTCAGTCAGCATCGCCTCGACACCAGTTGCTATGACCTGCTGGCATCGGAAGCGCGCCTGGGCAGTTATGCGGCGATCGCGTTGGGGCAGGTTCCGCAAAATCACTGGTTCCGCCTGGGCCGTTCACTGACGCCGACCGGCGGCAAGCCAACGCTGATTTCGTGGAGTGGTTCGATGTTCGAATATCTCATGCCCATGCTCGTCATGCCGAGCTATGAAAATACCTTGTTGGATTATTCCTGCAAATCTGCTGTCGCCCGCCAGATCCAGTATGGCAAACAAATCAATCTGCCATGGGGCATGTCAGAGTCCGGCTACAATTTGCGTGATGCCGCCGCCAATTATCAATATCGCGCCTTTGGCGTACCCGGTCTCGGGTACAAGCGCGGGCTGGCCCATGATGTCGTCATCGCCCCTTATGCCACGGTGATGGCCTTGATGGTCGCACCGGAAGCCGCCTGCAAAAATCTTGCGGCGTTGCGCCTGGAAAAAGCGGCGGGGAAATACGGGCTCTACGAGGCGCTGGACTACACGCCGTCGCGCGTGCCGAGCGGGCAGACGCACGCGGTCGTCCGTTCATTCATGGTGCATCACCAGGGCATGAGCTTGCTATCGCTCGCTTACACATTGCTGGATCGTCCGATGCAACGCCGGTTCAATACCAACCCATTATTCAAATCGGCCGAGTTGTTATTGCACGAACGCGTTCCGCGCGAAACCGCCGTGTTATATCCGCATGAACTCGAAGCCGGGAAAGAGCGTGAAACGTCGGTGCCGGAGGCAACGTTGCGGGTGTTCACCGATCCGAATGTGGGGCCGCCGGAAGTGCATCTATTGTCGAATGGCCGTTATCATGTCATGGTCACGAATAGTGGCGGCGGCTACAGCCGCTGGAATGACACGTTGATGACCCGCTGGCGCGAAGATGCGACGCGCGATCATTGGGGCACGTTTTTCTATCTGCGCGATGTGGAGCAAGGACACATCTGGTCGCCCACGCATCAACCGACGTGTGAACCCAAGCTCGGCTATGAAGCAATCTTTAGCCAGGGGCGCGCCGAATTTCGTTCGCGATTGCACGAAATGGATTCACACCTGGAGATCGCCGTCTCGCCGGAAAATGATGTGGAAGTTCGCCGGATCACCTTCACCAATCATTCAGATGAAACGCGCACCATCGAAGTCACCAGTTACGCGGAAATCGTTTTGAATTCCGCCGCCGCCGATCTGGCGCATCCTGCGTTCAGCAATTTGTTTGTCCAGACGCAACTATTGCCGGCACAACATGCGGTCCTATGTTCGCGCCGTCCACGGGCGGCGCATGAAAAGCCGCCGTTCATCGGTCATGTATTGCTGCTGAGGGGCCAGGAAGTGGGTTCCACTTCGTTTGAAACGGATCGTTCGCGCTTTATTGGCCGGGGCGGGAGCACGGCTGCTCCGGTTGCGCTGAAACAGGTGCAACCATTATCGAACAGTGAAGGTTCTGTCCTAGATCCAATCGCGGCGATCCGGCGCACGTTCAAACTTGAGCCTAAAGAAAGCGCTACGGTCACGCTGGTCTCCGGCATCGCTCCAACGCACTCAGAACTGGTGGCGTTGGTGGAAAAGTATCAGGATCAAAGCATCGCCGATCGTTGCTTTGAACTTGCCTGGACCCATGGCGCTATTGTCCTGCGGCATCTGAACACGACGGAGGCTGAAGCGCAGCTTTACGGACGGCTCGCTGGCCCGCTGCTTTATAACCAAGCCGCCCGCCGGGCGGGCGCGGCGACACTGCTGCGCAATCGTCGCGGCCAGCGTGACCTGTGGCGTTATGGCATTTCCGGGGATTTGCCGATCGTGCTGCTTTATAGCACGCGACTCGACCGCATCGAGCTGGTGCGTCAAGCCGTGCAAGCCCATGCCTATTGGCGGCTGAAAGGCCTGACGGCTGATCTCGTGATCTTGAACGAAGACGATTCGGTCTATCGCCAGGCGTTGCCGGATCAGATTTTAAATATCATCACGGCCAATAATGCGACGCAGTTGATTGACAAGCCCGGCGGTATCTTTATCCGCCGCGCCGAGCAGCTGCCGCCCGAAGACAAAATTCTTTTGGAAACCGTGGCGCGGATCATTCTGCACGACGACAAAGGTTCATTGCCGGAGCAATTACAAAGCCGGTTGCGCACGCAACCCCTGCCGCCGCCGATGCGTTTGCGGGCGGGCAATGGCAATGAGCCGGCGGCGACATTGCCGCCCCGGGATCTGATTTTCTTCAACGGCCTGGGTGGCTTTACCCGCGATGGGCGCGAATATGTCATCACATTGAAACCGGGTGAAAGCACGCCGGCACCATGGGTCAATGTGATCGCAAATCCCAACTTCGGCACACTCGTTTCGGAAAGCGGCGGCGCTTATACGTGGAGTGAAAACTGTCACGAGTTCCGGCTGACACCATGGAACAACGACGCCGTGACTGACGCCAGCGGCGAGGCCTTTTACCTGCGTGATGAAACTACCGGAAAATACTGGTCGCCCATGCCATTGCCCGCGCGCGGCGCAGCCCCGTATGTTTCGCGCCACGGTTTTGGCTATAGCGTTTTTGAACACGTAGAGAATGGGATCGCCTCTGAGCAATGGATTTATGTCGCGATCAAAGCGCCGGTAAAGTTCGTCGCCTGCAAATTGAAAAATAATTCCGACCGCCGCCGCCGCTTGTCCGTGATCGGCTATTGGGAATGGGTGCTGGGCGAACTACGCCAAAAAAGCGCGGCGAACATTGTCACCGAAATCGACCCGCAAACCGGTGCGCTCCTGGCCCGCAATTTTTACAACGCCGACTTTGCGGGCCGGACGGCATTCGTCACGTGCAGTGAATTCATCCAGTCATCGACCGCCGATCGCACGGAGTTCATCGGCCGGAATGGCTCGCTGGCGCAACCGGCAGCCTTGCGTCGCGCTAAACTATCGGGCCGGATGGGTGCCGGTTTTGACCCATGCGCCGCAGTGCAGGCGGTGGTGGAATTGGAGCCGGGCCAGGAACACGAGATTATCTTCGTGCTCGGCGCGGGAAAAGATATGGAGACGGCACGCGATCTGGTGCGGCGTTTTCAAAGTTCGGGCAACTGCCGGGAAGAACTGGAACAAGTCTGGAATTTCTGGAACCGCACCCTGGGGGCTCTGCACGTGGAAACTCCGGAGCCGGCCCTGGATGTCCTGGCCAATGGCTGGCTGCCGTATCAGACGATCTCCTGCCGCTTGTGGGCGCGCACGGGGTTTTATCAATCCGGGGGCGCATTCGGCTTTCGGGATCAACTGCAGGACTCATTGGCGCTGGCACATCTGCAACCGCAATTATTGCGGGAGCAGATTCTCCGCGCGGCTGCCCACGAGTTTCGTGAAGGCGATGTCCAGCATTGGTGGCATCCCCCATTGGATCGCGGGGTGCGCACGCATTTTTCC
This sequence comes from Verrucomicrobiia bacterium, assembly GCA_036498725.1. GTDB lineage: Bacteria > Verrucomicrobiota > Verrucomicrobiia > Limisphaerales > UBA11358 > UBA11358. The sequence goes on from DASYEY010000269.1 coordinate 7,755, forward strand.
GATGATTACCTATGGCTGCCCTTCGCAGTCTGCCGTTATGTCGAAACCATTGGTGATACGGGTGTGCTGGATGTGGAAATTCCTTTCCTGGAAGGCCGGGCGGTTAAACCGGAAGAAGAATCGTATTATGATCAGCCGCGAGTCTCGGCTGAATCCGGCACACTTTATGACCACTGCGTGCGGGCGGTCAAAAACGGCCTGCGTTTCGGTGAACATGGCCTGCCCTTGATGGGTTGCGGTGACTGGAACGATGGCATGAACCTCATCGGTGAAAAAGGCCGGGGTGAAAGTGTCTGGCTCGCGTTTTTTCTTTATGATGTCTTGAAACGATTTTCCCGGATCGCGGAAAAGCGCGGCGACCAAGCTTTTGCGGAACAATGCGAACGTGAAGCAAACACTTTGGCGAAAAATATCGAAGCGAATGCGTGGGACGGTCAATGGTATCGGCGCGCTTATTTTGACGATGGCTCACCGCTCGGTTCGGCGTCGAACCCGGAATGCCAGATTGATTCGTTGCCGCAAAGTTGGGCGGTCATCTCCGGTGCTGGCGACCAGGAGCGGGCGCGCACCGCGTTGGATGCAGTTGCGCACCGGTTGGTTCGGCGCGAAATGAAATTGATTCAACTGTTCGATCCGCCCTTTGACAAATCGGCACTCGAACCGGGATATATCAAGGGTTACGTTCCGGGCGTGCGTGAAAACGGCGGGCAATACACGCATGCGGCGGTCTGGGCGGTGATGGCTTTTGCGCTGGCCGGCGAAACTGAGCGGGCCTGGGACTTGTTCAAACTTATCAATCCGGTTTTACATGGCGGCACGCCGGCAGACGTGACGCGTTACAAAGTAGAGCCCTATGTCGTGGCGGCCGATGTTTACAGCGTGGCACCGCAAACGGGACGCGGGGGTTGGACGTGGTATACCGGCTCCGCCGGCTGGATGTACCGGTTGATCCTCGAAACGTTCCTGGGGGTGGAACTGGCGGTGGATGAATTGCGTTTCGCGCCCAAAATCCCGGCGGGTTGGAAATCATTCAAACTTAATTATCACTATCGCGAGACGACGTATCGCATCACTTGTTTGAATCTTTCCCATGGTTGGAAATTGCCGCCAAAAATTTTTCTGGACGGCAATGGGCAACCCTCGCCCACGCTAAAACTGGTGGATGATCGTCGGGAACACTTTGTGGAAGTGAAGTTTGATTTATAAACTTATTTTTCTGCCGGGACTGCAAACGCCGTTGTTGGCACGGGTTGTATGCTTAAATTCGGCCCGGAATATTCGAGGTTCAATTTGGCCGGGCCGGAATTATGCCGGTAAAATAGCCGGATGGGATGCGACCCAGCCTGCAGCCAAATGGATGAGGAAATCTCCGCGCCGGTATGGTTGAAATCATCATCAATCAAATGCGCTTCGTGCAACCACAATTGCGCACCGGAATCGTCCGTCAGATAAAATGTATATTGGCCGTCAGCGGGAACGGTAAGATAACCCTTATAACTAATGCCGAAAGACTGCGTCTGTGCCAGTCCGGCAACATGCAGCCCGACAGACTGGCCAGTGGCATCGGGCGTAAGCGCGTCGAAGTCCGGAACCCATGGCCAGGTGCCATGATAAACGGCATAATTTAATTTGCCTTGGACCAGGTTGGCGGCCTCGACAGCGGGCACCAGGTCGTTATCGTAAGGTCGGGGCGCGTCTGGATCGGGACGACGCACTTGTTTCACCAGATCTCGCACGCGGGCCAACAAGGCGGCATTGTGCGGGTCGCTCGCAAGATCATGGTCTTCGTGCGGGTCCGTCACGACATCATAGAGGCGGAACGGGACTGCGCTGTTGGTGACGGCGTAGCGCACGGCAACGTCATCACCCACCCGGACGGACTGCAATTGACCGCGCGCGGAAAATTTTTTACGGGCAAACATGCCATCGGCTCCGCCATCCACGCGCGCCCGGCCGTTGAAAAAATATTCAAAATAGAAAAAGCCGCGATGACGTTGGATGCCCTTGCCGGTCAAGGTGGGCAGCAGCGAAACCCCATCCGCTTGTGCTGGGGGTGCCTGACCGCTGATTTCAGCGAAGGTCGGCAGCCAATCCCAAAAGGCGGACACGGTATCAGAAACTGTTTTCGCCGGGATCGTGCCCGGCCACCAGGCGATGGTGGGTTCGCGCACGCCGGCTTCCCACAAATCACGTTTGATGCCGTCCATGTTCGCCCATGAATCAAAATAACGCGGATCGGAAATATAAGATCCGCCATCGCTTTCGTTCGCCGGACCGTTATCGGAGCTGAAGATGACCAGTGTATTCGTGGCGATGTCCAGGTCGCGTAATAATTGTAACAGATCGCCGACGCCGTCATCCAGCCGCCGGTCCATCGTCGCGTAACGTTTCATCGTCGGTGACCAAGGGCCATTCGTGATGACTTCGTTGGTATAGAGAGTCACGGCATGGGCAAAATCGGGATGAATCCAGGTATTGGCCGTGTCTGGAGTCGGAGCCAACGGCCATTGCAAACCACCATGAAGCCCGCTGCCGGATGGGTAGGGGCCGCCGGGAACCTGCAAACGGGCGTGAACTGCGGTCGGGGCGAGATAAAGAAAGAACGGTTGTGCCGGATGGGCGGCTTCATGGTCGCGGACAAATTTTTTGGCGCGGGCAAAAAACAAGTCGGTTGAATAAATGTTCAAATAGTCTGACGTGACATTTGTATAATCCTGATAGAGCGGATGTTTGGCATCGTGGTAATACACATGGCCGGCACCATGATTCACAAAGCCGAAAAATTCGTCGAAACCCCGGTGCAAGGGAAAGCCGGGAACGGCCTTGGGATCGAAGATGGCCGGCAATTCTTTTTCTTGGCCCAAGCTGCCTTCGCCAGCCAGCCCCCATTTGCCAATGGCCATGCAATAATAACCCGCCGGCTTCAATGCCGTGGCCAGGGTGTGATTGTTCGGCAGCGCTTTGTCGAATTGGTTGTCGCGAATGGCGGCGTTGCCTTGATGTTGTCCGAGTAACAATGACGCGCGGGCGGGGGCGCACACTGGCGAAGCGGAATAATGCTGGCGCAGCATCATTCCTTCGGCGGCCATCGCGTCCAATTGCGGCGTCAACAATTTTGGTTTATTGGCCGGGCGGCTGTTTTGATAAAACACGCCGACATCGCCATAACCCAGATCATCGGCGAGGATAAAGATGATATTCGGCTTGGAACTTTCCGCCGACACGGAGCCGGAAGCACCGGCGAAGCTGAGGCAGGCCAAGGCACCGGCGGTCAATATTTTTTTCATGAGTTGCAACCTTCAAACTAAGGACAGAACGTCAGACGCGCCAGCTTTGGCCCAGGTGTCGAAATTTTATCGAGCCGGCTGGTGACCGGGATGCTGCGGCAGATCATCCGTGATCTCGAACCACGGCGCTTTGTCACCGACAAAAATATGCGCCTGGGGCCGGATACTGGGCGTATCCATCAGTGTGCCCAAAGTGACATGCGCCAAAGCGCCCTCGCCAACAACCGAGAATAATAGTGAACCACAAAACTGGCAGCGGACATCATGATTGCCACCCGCCTCACCGAAAATTAAAGCCTTTTCCTTGCCTTCAATGATGCTCAATTGGCAGCGTTCGATGCCCGCAAATGCTTTGAAAGCCGATCCCGTTGCCCGGCGACACTCTGAGCAATGGCAGTTCAGGGCATATTTAAATCGGTCGGCGACTTGATATTGCATCGCGCCACAGAGGCATTTTCCCGCCAGCATTTGGGGTTCAATTGGGGTTGGCATGAGTGTTGGTGGAGTTTTTATTGTCAGACCAAAGTCGGCAGCCCATTGTCAGCCGAACCTGCAAAATGTGTCAGCAAAAAATTAAAAATAAAAGGGCATCGCGAACGATGCCCTTTTTGGTCGGTACGGATAATTTCTATTGCCAGCGGCCATGAATATAAGTGCGCCTACCGCCGTGGTGCACATATTGGTGCGGCACCCACCTGGCCCCCGGATGCGGCGGGCGATCATAATGGCCTTTTTCCCAGACCCAATGATCATGCCAGGCCCATTCGCCGCCAACCCACACGACCCCGCCCCCCGGATCGGGCGGGATGGTTTCAACGATTAATGGCGGCGGATCACTGTAAACGTCAACGCCATCATCCGGGTAGACCACGCAACCGGCGGTCAATAGGCCGACCGTGGCCGCGAATAATCCCAATTTGGGCAGGATTGTTTTCATAAAGCTGAAATCCGAAAGTTAAAAATTAAAACGCAAACCGACGCGGCCAACGCCGTAGTTTTCTACTTTATCAGGTAAAATGTAGCTGACGTCCAAAAGGGCTCCGGTGTGATGCGGGAAACGAAATTCCATCCCGGCACCTCCCGCTACTAAATTTTCACGGGTGTCATCAAACCGATAGCTAGTACCACCAAAGACGTAAGGCGCGAAGCCGGTCTCGGCGAGTGGAAACCGGGCGATCAGATTTCCCGAGGTGGTATCAACAAAATTATGGGACGTGTCCTTGCTGTAAGCATTCACGCCGATGCCTAAATGACGGCTAAAAAAATAATTCGCAGTGCCGCCCGTTCCCAGCGGGCTGGGTTGTTTGATGCGATTGCCGGAAAAAGGATCCAGCACAGTTTGTGCCTCGATGGAGTCGGTACCGAATGTCCCCGCAGAAAATTCTTGAGCACAGTATTCAGCCCGATCACCCACGGGATTGGACAAGGCCGGCAAAAAGGCCTGGGCACCGACGGTGCCCGCCGACCCCAAAACCCCCAGCGTTGCCATCAATAATGATTGCCATTGCTTCATATATTATTGGAGAGCTGCCGGGGCCAATCCGTTCAAGTTTTTCCCGAGGGGCGCAGGGTCATCACGGCACCAACAATGGCCGCCGCGCCGCCGCCAAGCTGCAACCACAGGGCTTTATTCGTCGGCGCGCCGGTGAACGCGCGGGAGAAGCTGGACGTGACGGAATCCGCCGAATTGAACCCATAGACGATCAAGATGATGCCGATGACCAACAATGCGATGCCGATACCTTTATTCATAATGTTCCGTGAGTTGAGGGTTTTGTTTTTAGCGAACCTGCGCCCTAGCAGGGCGCACATGGGTGGATTAAACGTTTCGCTTCAGGCTGCGTCCGGTCGCCATTTTACTGCCCGATGATTTTTTGCCATGGGTGTGGTTTCCTGGTTCCAAGAGCCGTAAAACAGCTTCCACTTTTTCTGGATGCAGCATCAAGTCAGTGAAAGGCATTTTTTGATTCAAGGGGATCACGGTGGCGGGATGGACGGCGATAACTTCATCAAGCCGGGCCGCAACTTGGAAGATGGACGGCGCAGTCATCCTGGGAATCGGCAGGGAATTTTTCATGATCATTTTGACGGGGAATTGTGTATTTGCCGCTGGATTGAATGAAATTGTGAGTCTGGCCATAAAATTTAAAATGTTGGTGGTGATGGATTAGGCGGGATTCAGCTATGTTTGCAGTTGCAACATTCACCGAAGGTTTGGGTAATTTCTTTGTCGTTTTGACTGGTGCGTTTTTGGATGCGACCGATCAATTCATCTTCCTTGCCCCTGACGAATTGCAGATCATCATCCGTGAGTTGGGCGAATTTCTGTTTCAACTTGCCCTTGGCAATGTTCCAGTTTCCTTTGAAGATAAGTGTGCTCATATTACGTCTTTGATTTAAGTTTGTGACTTGACCTATCGCCACTCCCCTCTGCAAGAGTTGTGCCGTCATTTTTCCCCCTTTAAAAACAAGCAATTTAGCGCCTCCGATCCATCACTGGTAAAATCTTTATGCAAACTGCAAACCGTAATCCGACGATGGATTGCAATTTGCATGATTGCTTAAAGTCCAAAAGTTCCTGATGGCATGGCAACCGCTGATTTTATGAGGAATCTCGATTTCTTACCCGGACGGCACGCGGCCAGCTAATAAGGAAATTGTCGGGTGGGAAGTTTGGGATCAAATATCATGGCAGATATCAGGCTTCCCATTCCGACTGTAAAAAACCCAAGCAAATTTATGAACAAAACTCGAAACACACTGCCAGCACCAGTCCGCAAGGAAGCCATTGCGCTATTGAATGAAACCGTAGCCGATTTATTTGACCTGTTTGCGCGGATTAAACAGGCGCATTGGAATGTGCGCGGCACGACGTTTATCGGTTTGCATAAATTGCTGGATGAATTTGCCGAACGGACCTTGAACCATATTGATATCGCGGCCGAACGCGCGACGGCGTTGGGCGGCGTGGTTGCGGGCACCTTGCGCGAGAGTGCGAAACATTCGCAATTGAAAGAAAAGGAAGCGCCGGATTCGGTTAGCGGCATGTCGGATTGGATCCACTCATTGGCGGATGTCCACGCTGACGCCGGCGACAAGGTCCGCAAGGCGATCAAGAAACTGACGACGGCGGAAGATTTCGGCACGGCTGATCTTTTGACGGATATTTTGCGCACGCTCGACTTGCAACTCTGGTTGCTGGAAGCGCATATCAATCGTTTGCAAGCCTGACTAAATTGATTCCCTCAACCCATTCACCATATGCTCTACACATTGGCTCTCATCTTGATCATCGCCTGGCTGCTTGGGCTGGTCTCGTCCTACACCATCGGCGGTTTTATCCACATCCTGCTGGTTGTGGCCATCATCTTGATCCTGGTACGGCTCGTCCAGGGGCGCCGAAATATTTAACCGATCAATAAACAAGGAACACAATAAAATTATGAAAAAACACGCAACTCATGAAAGCGAACATCTGATGGAAGATGCGCAAGCACTACTCACAGCCACGGCCCATGTCGCCGAGGAAAAAGTTGTCGAAGCCCGCAAACGGCTGACGTCGGCGATTGAAAAAGGCAAGGAAGCCTTCCACAATATGCAGGAACGCGCGGTTGCCGGGGCCAAGGCCACCGACCAGGTCATCCGGGATCATCCCTATCAATCCATTGGGGTGGCGCTGGGGGTCGGCACCTTGATCGGCTATCTGCTCAGCCGGCGGAACCGCTGAAGTTTATGGAAACGCCCGCAGACTCTTTTCCCCACCTGGCCGACGTGTCAAAACGTTTGACGCAGCGCGCGATGGTCATTGGCGAGAACCGGATCGAACTTTTGATGGTGGAAATCCAGGAAGAACGGGAACGGATTTTGCGGGCGATCTTATTGGCCCTGAGTGCGGCGGTTTTTGGCCTCCTCGCCGGACTAGCATTTACGGCGGTGATGGTGGTTTTTTTCTGGCAAACATCGCCACTGGCTGTGCTGGCGCTTCTGACCATTTTATATGGCGGCGTAGCCGTGGGGCTTTACCGGCGGCTGGTTCGGTTGCAACATGACTGGCAAATGTTGCCGGCGACAATCGATCAATTAAGAAAGGATTGCGAATGTTTGGGAAAACAACTGAACTAACCCCGCTCGCAGCGCGCAAACAATTGCTGCTGGTGGAGAGTGAATTGAACCGCGTGCAACTGGTGAATGAACTGCGCGAGTTGAAGCACGGGTTGCAAGAATTGAAGGCGCAGGTTGAAGTCGTCGGCTCCATGGCTGCCACGGCGGCGAAATGGGCGGAGACATTCACCAAAATTCGCGGCGCTTTCACGCACGAAGAAAAACCGAGCCAGGGCAAATCGTGGGTGGGCACCTTGTTTAATGGCCTGCGAACGTGTGCGACACTATTTGGGACATTTCGCTCCCGGCCTTCATAAGTGTTTGCCGGAGTCCGCAGCCTAATCTCATCACTCGACACGGGCGGATAAAGTATTATTTTCTTTTTTACTTCAGAACGGTGCCTGGAATCGGAGATCAGGATTTGGGGTATTTCTTATGGGGCAATTCGGGAATCGGTTCTACAAGACCATTGTGATTCTATGGATCACGCTTTCAATTGGAAGCGTGGTGCTGGCGGCCATCTCTTGGGTGCAGCTCTCCGCCCGTCTGGCCAAAGGCCGACAGATGACTTCGACGCGGCAGGATTTGGACGAAATTCTGCGTTACTTGATTGATGCGGAAACCGGCGCGCGCGGTTTTGTCATCACGGATGACACCAACTATCTGGCCCCGTTCAAAGCGGCCGCCACCAATGTGCCGGCCCATTTTGACGATCTGGTGTCCTTGACGCACAACGATCCTGGGTTCTTAAAATCTGTGACAATTTTGCGGGCCCAGGCAGATTTATCCCTGGATTGGCAGTCCCGGATCATCGAGGCGCGGAAACGCAGTTTCGGCCGGGCGGCCGATCTGATCACGGCCGGTGATAGCAAGGCGATCATGGATGCGATCCGTGAGCAGATGGCCCAAATGGGGCGGCTGCACAACGTGCAGTTAAGTGATAATCGCGAACAAATCCAACGCCAGGTATATCGCGCGAACCTGACCAGTCTCGTGGCTGGTATCGCGGGCATCGGCGCCGGGCTCATCGCGTTCTGGCTGACCCGCGTGGCATTGCGGCAACAGCGACGCGAACGGCTTTTGACCGAGGCCAAACTGCAAGCGGAACATAGCAATCAAGAAAAGACCGCCTTTCTAGCCAACATGAGCCATGAGATCCGCACCCCCATGAATGCGATCCTCGGCTTCAGCGAATTATTGCAGAACGAACTGCATGAGGCCCGGCACCAGCAATATCTTAAGTCCATCCGTTCCAGCGCGAGTTCGCTCTTATTGCTGATCAATGACATCCTCGACATGTCCAAGATCGAAGCGGGGGTGGTGGAATTGCACCCGGAGCCGACCGATCTGCGTGAGATCTGTGATTTCGTAAACACATTGTTCGCCGAACCCGCCACCCGGAAAGGACTGAAGCTAATCTGTCACGTCACGGAAAATCTGCCGCATGCGTTGTTGCTGGACCGCATCCGGCTGCGGCAAATCTTGATCAACCTCGTCGGCAATGCCGTCAAGTTCACGGACAAGGGCAGCGTGGAAGTGCGGGTCACCTGGGAAAAGCAGGCGACCAACAGCCATGTCACCCTGGTGATCGAAGTGCAGGATACCGGTGGCGGCATCCCGCAGGACAAACTGGATGCGATCTTCAAACCGTTCGTGCAGGCCGGCGCGTACCGCGAAAAAGAAAAGCAGGGGACCGGCCTGGGATTGTCCATCGTCAAACGACTCACGGAGATCATGGGCGGCACGGTGACCGTGGCGAGTGTGATGGAGCAGGGTTCCGCGTTTCACCTGCGTTTTCCCGATATCGTGATTTCCGCGCGGCTGGCGGCTTCGCAAAAGCCGGTGGCCGTAGACAGCAAGGTGGATTTCAATGACTTGCGTCCCGCCACCTTGCTGGTGGTGGATGACAACGAGGCGAATTGCCAGTTGATCGCTGGCATGTTTGCCCATACGCATCATCGTCTGGTTTTCGGCATGAATGGCGAACAGGCAGTGGTCAAGGCGCGGGAACTCAAACCAGACATTTTGCTGATGGATGTGCGGATGCCGGGCATGAATGGTTACGAAGCCCTGGCGAAAATCCGCAAATTTCCCGGCCTGGAATTTTTGCCGGTCATCGCGGTGACTGCTTCCAGTTTGAAAAGCGAAGATGATCAGTTGAAAGAACGCTTCAGCGGGTTCATCCGCAAACCATTTTCGCAACGCGAACTGTTTGAGGAGCTGGCTGATTTTCTGCCGCGCTTCAAAAAAACGGTGGCGGACGCCGGGACCAAAAAATCGGCAGCGTCGCCGCTGGTATCCGTCGGCGCCGGTCCGGTGGCGCCGGAATTGATCACACAATTGCGCGAGCTGCTGGTCGAGCCCTGGCCGGCGATCCGCGACAGCGTGGCCGTCAATGAAAGCAAGGCTTTTGCGCAAAAACTGGCAGCGCTGGGGCAGCGGTGGCAATGCGAACCGTTGACGGGCTACGCGCAAAAAGTTTTAACGGATGCGGAAAATTACGCGGTCATGGACCTGGAAAAACACCTGGGCGAATTCAGCGTCCTGGTCGAGCAACTTGCGGGGAAAAGCCAATCATGAACGGGAATATCACCAATCCCGCGCCTTTATTCAATGAAACGGCCCCGGCCCGGATTTTGGTCGTGGATGACCAGCCGACCAACATTCAAGTGATCGGTTCCGTCCTGGGCAAATTAGGCCACGAGATCATTCCCGCTGCCGATGGCCCAACGGCGTTGAAACGGCTCGCGTTGCGCCCGCCGAATTTGATCCTGCTCGACATGCTGATGCCCGGCATGAGCGGTTATGATGTCTGCGCGCAAGTGATGGCCAATCCCGAGTGGAAAGATATTCCGGTGATCTTTCTGTCCGCCTCGGACGACAAGGATTTTATTGTTCGCGCGCTGGATGCGGGCGCGGTGGATTTCATCACCAAGCCTTTTAACCAGGCAGAATTGATTTCGCGTGTGCGCACCCAACTGGCCTTAAAGGCCGCGCGCGACCAGCTTCGGCAACTGGCGGAGGACAAGGATGAGCTGGTGGGCATCCTGACGCATGATCTAAAAAATTATCTCGGCGGCATCCATATGAGCGCGGAGCTGCTGCACGCGCACGCTCAAAAAAAACATGAGGAACGCGTGGCTTTGCTCGCCGAAAATATTTTCCGATCCAGCGGCCTGGCGCTTTCCTTCGTGAAGGAATTTTTGGCGAACGCGGCGGCGGATCATCATGGCCTCGCCTTAAAGCCGGTGGCGCTCAATCTCACGGATGCGGCGGCGGCCGTCATCGAGCATTATCGGGAAGCCGCCGGGCGCAAACAGTTGACGATCCACGCGGATTTTCCCGTCACCGCCGTCACGGTGCAGGCCGATGCCCTGGCGTTGGATCAGGTGCTGGATAATCTGCTTTCCAATGCGATCAAATTTTCGCCGGCGGGCAAGGCGATCTTCATCGCCGTCCGCGCCGCAGGCAATCACGGCGCCTGGGTGATCCGGGACGAGGGACCGGGATTCACGGCGGAGGATAAAACCCGGATGTTCCGCCGGTACGGCCGGCTTTCCGCCCGTCCGACCGGCGGCGAAGCCTCCACCGGACTGGGCTTGAGCATCGTCCGTAAATTGGTGCAGGACATGGCCGGCGAATTGTCCTGCGAAAGTGTCCCCGGCAGTGGCGCGACGTTCACCGTCCGCCTAACACGTTCTAATTCAACCTCATAAAACTATGGATTTTCTAGTCATTGATGACGACAAAACGTTTCGCGACGCCACCTGCTTCACCATTGAGGAGGCGGATCATTACGCGGAAGGCGTGGATTCCGGCCAGCTCGGATTGAGCACGTTGAAGGAAGACAAATTTGACGCCGTGCTGCTGGATGTGAACCTCGGCAGCGAGAACGGGCTCGACGTATTGTCGGAAATCGTCAAACAACATCCCCAGTTGCCCGTCGTCATGTTCACCGCCCAGGGCAATGTGAAAACTGCGGTCGAAGCCATGCGGCGCGGCGCGGTGGACTTTCTGGAAAAGCCGTTTCAACGCGAACAATTCATCACCGTGCTGGCCCGGTTGCAACGGCTCAACCAGATGAGCCGCCGCATCGAACGCTTGGAACAGGAAGTCACCGAAATCAAGACCCAGGGGCTTGAACCGATCTTTGATTTCACCACGCCAGCGATGCAAGAGGTGATGGATATTTTGGTTCGAGCGGCCAAAACCCCGGCGAGCATCTTGATCCTGGGCGAAAGCGGTACCGGCAAAAGTGTCGCCGCGCGGGCCGTACACCAACAAAGTCATCTGGCTGATAAACCGTTCGTGACGGTGAGTTGTCCCAGCTTGTCCAAGGAGTTGCTGGAAAGCGAATTGTTCGGCCATGTGAAAGGTTCGTTCACGGGCGCAATCAAAGATCACTGGGGCAAGGTGAAGGCGGCGGAGGGCGGCACGTTGTTTCTTGATGAAATCGGCGACCTGCCGCTGGAGATTCAGCCCAAGCTGCTGCGTTTGCTGCAGGAACGCGAATACGAACGGCTCGGCGAAAACGTCACCCGCACGGCCAATCTGCGCATTATCGCCGCGACCAATCGCGACCTGAAAAAACGCGTGGCAGAAGGTTTGTTCCGTGAAGACCTTTATTTCCGGCTCAACGTCATCGCGGTGGAGATGCCGCCGTTGCGGGCGCGCAGCGGAGATCTGCTCCGTTTCACTGAACATTATGAGGAGTATTTTGCCGGGCAATGCGGACGGAAATTATCCGGGCTTTCGCCGGAAGCCAACGCGTGCATCCGCGCTTATGCGTGGCCGGGTAACTTGCGCGAATTGCGGAACTCTGTTGAGCGCGCGGTGATCCTGGCCAAGCACGAAAAACTTTCCCCGGAAGACTTTCCGGCGGAACTGCGCGGCCAAAATTCGCCGGCGGATGCGGGCACCGGATCTTCGCCCCAAATCGGCTCGCTCATTTCCCTGGAAAAGCTGGAAGAATTACACCTGCGGAAAATCCTTGGCTGTACGCCGAGCTTGAGCGAGGCGGCGGAAATCCTTGGCATTGACCAGGCCACGCTCTATCGCAAACGCAAAAAAATCGGCCTCGAATAAAAGAGGGACGGGCGAGGTGTTTGGGATAACCTCGCCCGTCATTTTAGTTGTTTCGGGTTAATTGGGAATCAGGAGTTCGACTTAAGCCAGTCCCAGGCTTGTTTCAATGAACTCTTGGTATCGTTATAAGCATTGACGAACGCGGTTTTCGTGCTGTCCCACGTGGCTTCAGTGGAAGCCTTGGCATCGTCCAATTTTTGGTTCAATGCTGCGCGTTGTGCCTTTAAATCTTTTAATTTCGCCTGCGCGTCGGCTTTCACCGAATCACTGGCGCTGTCGACTTTATCCGACAAGGCGTTGATTTTTTGATCCAGCACGGCGAGATCGGCCTGCGCATCGGTCACAAAAGCATCTTTCTTGGCGTAAGTATAATCCGCCGCCGGCTGCAATGATTCCTTCAGGTTTTCCCACGCGTTCGTCGTCACTTCCTTGGTTTTGGCCCAGGCATTGGTGGCGGCACTTTTGGTGGCGTCCAGCGCATTGCTGGCGCCGGACTTGAGATTGTCAGAAACGGAACTGGAGCTGTTGGTTGACGAATCGTCAGAAGGTGTTGCGGTTTTTTGGCAGCCAACGGCCACGACGGCCAAAGCCAAGGCCGTGCTGAGGAGATATGGTTTTTTCATAGTCATTTTCAGGTTTTTTAAATTAAAATTTAAAAGCAGTCCAAGGTTGCAAATGTTCAACCATGTTTTCGGCCGGAACCGCTTTGCTTTCCACCGCCGGTCACTTTATTGACCGTAGCCCACGCGCGGCGTTCCGATTCCCGGACACTCAGTCCGCGGTCTTCATAGCTGGACTCAATGTGTTCCGCCATGCGCTTCTGTTTGTTCGTGTAACTTGATTTATCGCCGCGAGGCATAAAATTCCTTTCCTTCAAATTATTTTGCCGTGAGCCGCATGATCAGCGACACCAGGAACAAGACGAGGAAAACGGCGAAAATGATTTGGGCAATGCCCATGGCCGCGCCGGCAAGCCCGCTGAATCCCAGTACGCCGGCAATCAAGGCGATGATCAGAAACATCAATGTCCAGCCTAACATAAGAGTCCTTTCTCAATGGGTTTTAGTTTAACCAACGAACTCCTTATTGCAGGATGAATGCCAATGCCATTTGATCAATAAAATCAGGCAATTCAAGGTCAATTGGCCATTTTTAGGAACCCGGTTCGTGCAGAATGCGCGACGGCGGCATCAATTATTTGCAAATCGCAATCAGTTTTGGCCGGGAATACACCGATCAACGGAGATTCTTACTCAACCGTCTTTACAATTCGCCTTGGCAATTCAAATCACTACGTCAACGACCTTGCGTGTTGCTTCAACCACTGCTTGGCAATCGGATAATTAGGGCAGAGTCGGGCCACTTCTGACCAGAATTTTTCCGAGTGATTCATGTGCCGGCGATGGGCCAGTTCATGCAAGATGACATAATCCCGCACAAATTCCGGAGTTTGGATCAGCCGCCAGTTTAATGAAATCGTCCCACGCCGCGAACAGGATCCCCAACGTGATTTTTGATTGCGGATCGACACGCGAGTGACGGCGATGTGATGTTGAGAAGCAAATTCCATCACGCGTGGTGGCAATTCCTGTTGGGCGATCTGCCGCAGATATTTTTGGATGGCTGGTCGCAGATCGGTCGTGGTCGTGGGAATCTTGATTTGTTCTGTGGCCAGTTGAACGGTTCCGGTCGCGGTTGATTCCAGGGGAAATAGTTCACCACGAAAATAAATTTTCGTT
>DASYEY010000270.1:0-3445 GCA_036498725.1 Verrucomicrobiia bacterium
GCAATGGCATCACGTGGCCGTCTCGCGCAACGGTTTTTCCGGCATGATGGCCATTTATCTGGACGGTGTTCTCAACACCAACCTGATGGGCCCGACGGGCACGCGCATGGCTTTACCGTCACTGCGGCTGGGCAGTTTGCAAAATGGTATGGCGGGGAAGTTTTATAACGGGTCGCTCGCTGACGTCCGGTTTTACAATGGCTGGCTCGACACGAATGCCATTGCCCAGTTAGTCATCGCCTCATCGCCATTATTGCAATTAAAGTTCGACGAATCCAGCGGCAATATGGCGGCGGACGCTACTGGCCACGGTTGGAATGGCACCTTGATGAATGGTCCTTTATGGGTATCGGGACATATCGGCAACGCCGTCAGCCTCAATGGTAGTGCCAGCAATTATGTCAGCCTGCCCGCCGGGGTTGTTAGCAGCTTGAACGATTTTACCATCTCAGCTTGGGTGAAGCTGGGCACGCTTGCGGTTTGGTCGCGCATCTTTGATTTTGGAACTGGCAACGGCAACTACATGTTTCTCTCACCGGCAGCTGCGGCGGGTGGACTGCGTTTTGCCATCACGACTGCGGGCGGCGGAAATGAGCAACTCCTCAATTACACCAACACATTCTCAACTGGCGTCTGGCATCACATTGCCGTGACGCTCGCCGGAGGAACCGGGATTCTTTACCTGGATGGCCTGCCCGTTGCCACAAATACCTTCAGCCTGACACCTGCCGCCCTCGGCAACACGACGCAAAACTGGATTGGCCGCTCGCAATATTCGGCTGATCCATATTTGAACGGGTTAGTGGACGACTTCCGGATCTACCGTGGCGCCTTGAATCCGGCTGAAATCGCTTCCATGGTCACGCCACTGGTACCACCCGCTGGTTTCGTGGGTGCCTATGGCGACGGTCAGGCTGTCCTGAATTGGAATGCCTCGCTCAACGCCGATGGGTACAACCTCAAACGTTCGCCGATCAATGGCGGGCCTTATCTGCCGGTTACATCCGATTGGGCCGCACTGGCCTTTACGAATACCGCACTCCTGAACGGAACCAATTATTACTATGTGGTCACGGCCACGAACTCGTCCGGCGAAAGCGACAATTCACTTCAAGTCAATGTGCGTCCGGTTTCCGCCGCCTCACCTCAGTTGTCTTATGTTGTGAACACTGGCCAGTTGCAATTCAACTGGCCGGGTGATCACACCGGCTGGCTTTTGCAGATGCAAACCAATTCGCTTGGCAGTGGATTGGGAACCAACTGGACGACCTTGTCCGACTCAAGCCAGAGCAACCAATATCTGGCGCCGATCAATCCCGCAGTGGCAACGGTTTTTTACCGGCTGTTATCTCCCTACTGACGCTCAAGGTTGGTAGGCGGCCCTGGATTGAGATCGCGGGAAGTCTGTGCTAAAAATCCCTGTCCTTACCGATTTAACGCAAAAGAATTTCATTTATTTTTTGCAAAAGTTGATCAGCGTCAGCTTTGCCTTTGATGTCAGTCGCGGCGACCACTCTGATTCCGCGAGTTTCGGGATCGGTATCAATTCTGAGCCGTCCTGGCTTGTCGGGAATCGCAATTACGACGAGGTCGTAATAAAGGATGCCGCCATCGCTCGAATTATTTTCCAGGCGCGTCTCCATTATTTTAGCCAACGGAACGATCTGCGTTCTTTTAAGGAAAAGCCAGCGGGTGATGACCTTTAACTCGCCGGGGCGTACCAAAATCCAATTGACGCGTAACCACAGATTCAACACGGCCCAGCTCAAGAGCACCACCACCGGTACTAAAATCGCTTCTAAGGAATTTTTGACCCAGCCAATGGTGAGAAAGTTCAGCCAGGCCGGCAACTCAGCGAACTGGTGAAGGGCATATTCGATCCCGGCCAGAAAACCGCCGATGGCCAGCAGACAAATGGAAAAAGAAATTTTTTCCGAAAAATTCCGACGGGCCAATAAAACAAAGGTTCGACTGCCATTCGCGTGGTCAACCATCGAGAACTGCGGTTCATTTGAAATTTGATTCACCACGATTGAGCAGTTTTTCCACTGTGCCGCGTCGGGGCAATGATAATTTAAACTGTGGTTTGGAATGCGGCGTCTTCACGCCCGTTGGTTTGAACTGAAAGCAGCCACAAAAGTCGTCTTCATCGTGGCTTAAGGTTGCCTCGGGCAGGATATGGACATGAAAACCATCCTTGCTCGAATCTTCGCTGGTTATGCCGCAGTGATCGCCTTCGGATTAGTTTTCACGACAGCCTTCGCCACGGTTACCACTCCTGTGCCCGATTCGAGCCTGAACCTGGTTTTGACCAATGCCGGTGCCGTCAGCTTGAGCATCAGTAATGCCGGTGATCAGGTCTGGATCATTCAAAGTTCCAGCGATTTTGCGAATTGGACCAACGTGGCGAGCTGGAAAATTCACAATGGCATTTATCATAACCGCCTGACCAACGCCGTGAATCCGAAGCTTTTTTACCGCGCGCTCTATGATCCGTCGCAACAAAATATATCCAGCACCACGACCAATGCCCTGGTGCTGCCGGCGACGAATTATCCGTATTCCACGCCCTCACTGCCCGCGAGTTTTTCCGTCAGCCCGATTGCGGCTGAGGACAATACGCCAAACAACAACGCGGTGACCGATGTCGGTGCGACCCTCGGCCGCGTTTTATTTTATGACCGGCGGCTGTCAACGAATCAGACGATCTCCTGCGCCTCGTGTCACCAGCAGGCGGTGGCATTTTCCGACTCGCGCCAGTTCAGCGTCGGTTACAATGGGAGTCTAGGCACACGGAACGCGATGGGCCTAAGCAATGCACGCTGGTATCAACGTAAAAAGTTTTTTTGGGATGAACGCGCTGCCACTTTGGAAGACCAGACATTACAGCCGATCCAAAACCCGATTGAAATGGGGATGACCCTCGAAGCCCTTACGAATCGCCTCGCCGCCGAGCCATTTTACACGAACCTGTTCACCCTGGCATTTGGTTCGCCCGCCGTGACAACCAACCTCATCTCCCGGGCGCTCGCGCAATTCGTCCGTTCCATTATTTCCGTCCAGTCGAAATATGATATTGGTGTGACGAATAATTTCGCCAATTTCACCGCGCAGGAGAATCTAGGCCGCCAACTTTTTTTCGGACAGACCGGAACCCCACCACCGTCTTGCGCCGTCTGCCATGCCACGGATAATTTTGTGCCGACGACCACGCTCAATAACAATGGCTTGGAATATCCGTATGTGGATTTGGGCGTCGGTGGCATTACAGGCGTGACGGCCCAAAACGGTCTGTTCAAAGTGCCGTCGCTCCGCAACATCGCGCTCACCGCCCCGTACATGCACGATGGCCGGTTCAGCAACCTCACGCAGGTCGTGAATTTTTACAGCACCAACGTAGTCTTCGGTCCCAACCTCTCGCCGCCATTGCTGACTCGCGGCGGCA
>DASYEY010000271.1:0-6212 GCA_036498725.1 Verrucomicrobiia bacterium
GGTGCAGGTGTCGGTGGATGGCGGGAGCACGTGGATTTATGACACGGCGACGGATACGGATTTGCCGAATGGGGGGATCCAGTTTTCGGGATTGGGACGGTATCTGGCCTGGGACATAGCGCCCAACGCCGGTCCCGTCACTTATGACAACCTCTCGCTGACGTGGAATTCCGGTCCGGGCTCGGCCCCGCGGATATGGACTGGCGGCAGTTCGTCGGACAACAATTGGAGCACGGACGCCAACTGGAATGGCGTGGCTCCCGGTTCTGGTGATTCACTTATTTTCGATGGGACGACGCGACAGGCAAACGTCAATGACTTGAGCAGTTTGAATGTGGCGAGCGTGACGTTTAATAACGGCGGCTTCGATCTTTCGGGCAATCCAGTATCCAATGTCAGCACCATTACAAATCTTGCGGGCCTCAACATATTTGACCTGGAGCTGGACTGGCCGACGTCGGGGGCGACATGGAATCTGGCGCCGGGCAGTGAACTGGTGCTGAACAATAGCTACTCGGTGGAATATACCTCGGGCGATCAAAACTTGAATGGCGGCGGCACCTTGCGCTTGAAGGGAGCGATGAACTTCGGCCAGACGAATTCGTCTTTGGTCGCGGCGTTTAATGTCAATGAAGCAAAGTTTATCATGGATGGCGGCACTTTTAGCACGCGGGGAGGTTTCCGCGTCGGATCCGTGGCGACGACGGCGACCATGCCGCAGGTGATCCTCACCAACGGCGCGGCGTTGACGATCACGATACCGGGTTCAAATATGCGCTTGGGTGACAGTACCAATGTATTGGGTGCGGCGTTGACGATCGACCACAGCACGCTGACCATGAGTGGCGGATCGCTGGCGATACCTTATGCGGCCGGCGCAACAGGGGTATTGAATCAAGCCGGAGGCTTGGTGACCGGTGGCAAGATCAATTTCAGCCAGGGTGGATCGGGAATGGGAACTTACAACCTCAGCAACGGAACTCTGGAGGCGATCCAAATTTTAAAAGCGACTGCCGGTGGCGTCGCGCAGATCAATTTCGACAATGCGATCTTGCGAACGGCGGTGGGAGCCAGCAACAACGCATTCATGAGCGGACTGGATGTGGCGCAAATCAATGCCGGTGGATTGACGGTGGATGCGACCACAACCGATGTGATAATCGGCCAGCCATTGACGGGTATCGGCGGTTTGACCAAGACCGGTTTCCACCTGGCCACGCTCACCGGGACGAACACTTATGCCGGGAATATTTTAGTGTCGCAAGGCGAACTCGCGCTGCCGAGCATTCAAACCAATGCGGCGGCCATTCATGTGGCGGATGCAGCGACCCTGGGCGTTTTGGTTCAATCGCCCGGCACCACACTCACCGCCAATAGCTTGAGCTTGGGCGACGGTTCATCCAGTTCACTATCTTTTGATTTTGGCAATCACAGTCCGACGGTTTCCGCGATCCAGGTCGCCAGCTTATCGGCCAACGGATCGGTTACCGTCAATATCGCGAACGGCCCCTATCTCAACCTCGGCACCATTGTGTTGATTGATTATAGCGGCGCCATTGGCGGCGGCGGCTTCGGCGCCTTCACCGTGGGCAGTCTGCCTTCAGGCATGACCGCCACGTTGGTAAATGATACCGCGAATAGCTCGATTGATTTGAACATCACCAGTGCGCCTGGATTAAAATGGACGGGCGCGGCCAGCGGCGATTGGGACTATTCGACGGTCAATTGGCTGGATGGCAATAATTTGCCGGTAACTTTTAACGACGGATATCTGACCAAATTTTTCGATGATGCCACGACTGGAATCATCAATATCCCGGGTTTCCCAACGCCATCAACCATTTTGGTCAGCAACAGCATCGTGCCGTATGTTTGGAGCGGCGGTGCGTTGACGGCGCCGTCACTGGTCAAAAAGGGAAATGGCGTTCTAACCCGTGTTGATGGCGAAGCGGATTTGATCAACCAAATCGAACTCGACCAGGGCATGCTCGTTCTCAACAATACCTATGATGCCAGTTTTACCACGCCGCTGGTTGATAATGGCAGTTCGCAAGGCACGCTGGTAAAAATGGGCTTGTCCACACTGACGGCTTCGGTGGCCAACTCGACTTATAACGGCGGGTTCCTGATTGCTGAAGGAACCCTCAAGCCGACCACGGCTCAATGGTTTGGAACCACCAATGGCTCGACGATCATCACCAATGGCGGCACCCTGGATTTAAACAACCTCAATCTCGGCAATGAGCCAGTAGTGGCATCGGGCGCAGGCGTTAATGGCCAAGGTGCCATCATTGATTCCACCACCGATACGGGCGTGCTGCCGGCCTTGAAAAATGTGACGCTGGCTGGCGATACGGTATTTGGCGTCCCCAACGGCGGTCGTTGGGATTTGCGGGTGAATGCCACGACTGGCGTCGGCCCGGGATTGATGGGCAACGGATATAATCTGACCAAGGTCGGTTCTGGCCTGGTCAGCATTGCGTGCGACCGGAATCTGGCGGCGGCCACACCGTATTGGCACCTGAATCTCGGCGACATCGCCGTAAACGGGGGCACGCTGGCCTTCGCGCAATCCTTGGATCTGGGAAATCCATCCGCCCTTCTCACTGTCAGCCCGGGAGCAACCCTTCAACTGTATGACCTCGGCTTGACCAATCCGATGGTGCGCAACATTTACCTGACCAATGCCACCTTGGCGGCCAACGGAGGTGGCTCCGCTGCGACCAATGTCCTCAATGGCGCCGTTGAGATGAACGGGATGAATAACATCAATATCAACCTGGCCAATCTGGTTGTGAACGGGCCGATGACAGGTTCCGGCCCGATTAGTTTCACGGCCATTGCCACTCCCGCCATTCTTATCTTGAACGGCACCAATACCGATACGGGCGATTTTACCGTGAACAGCGGCCGGATCGCTGGAACCGGCGTCATTGCCGGCAACCTGATCATGCTGGGCGGCACTTGCGCGCCGGGTTATAATGGAGTTGGTTCGCTCACGGTAAATGGCAATGCCACCCTCAGTGGCACGACCATGATGGAACTGAACCGCGCCTTGACGCCAAATAGTGACTGCCTGGTCGCGGGCGGCAACCTCACGTTCGGCGGCAACTTGCAAGTGGTTCTTGGCGCCGGTGCGCCATCGCCCCAAGCGAACGATGTTTATCAATTGTTCAGCAAAGGCGGAGCCGGTGCCTTTACGGGAATCACCTTGCCGGATATTTCCGCGCTGCCCGGCGGATTGTCGTGGAATACCAACAATCTGTTAAGCGGCGGCTACATTTCAGTTGATGGTTCCGCCGTGGCACCGGTCATTTCTTCGGTTTCGGCCAGCGGGGGCAACTTTAGTTTCAGTGGCAGCGGCGGGGTTCCCGGCGGCACTTATTATGTGGTGGGTTCTACCAATTTGGCCATGCCGGCTGCTGACTGGACACCAGTGGCGACCAACACCTTTGGGGCGGGAGGCACATTCGGCTATACAAACAACACGACCGCGAATGGCCCGACCTTCTTCTATCAGTTGAAATTACCGTGAAATGTCACGAAGAATCCATCTCCGCATGCAACTTATGAACCAAGACGTTTTAGAATCACGGATCAGCCGTGGGCAGTGTTTATTAAATGAAGCAGATAATGCGATTTATACTGAAAACAACCAGTTGGCCGTCAAGCGAGGATCAATCTTTGATGGTAAATCGTTGCGGCGACTAAGTTTGGCCCGGGCGTTCACTTTGATTGAACTTTTGGTGGTCATTGCCATCATTGCCATTCTGGCCGCGTTACTCCTGCCGGCCTTGGCCAAGGCCAAGGAAAAGGCACGGCGGACCATCTGTGTGAGTAATCAAAAGCAAATTCACCTCTCCTTTACCATGTGGGGTGATGACAACAATAATGGCAATTATCCCTGGGGTTCGGGGCCGGGACAGGCCCCGGTTGACCCCTTGCGAACCAATTGGGTGGTCTTGCAGCCCTATCTGGCCAACCCCAAGGTGCTGACCTGCCCGGCTGATACCAAGCGGGTTGTCCTGATGAATTGGGATCAGTTGAGCGTGGCCTACGACTTTAGAACTAATTTAAGCTACATGGTTTGTCCTGACTCAAGCCCATTGCGGCCCGAAGCCATTTTATTAGGTGACAATGTCATCTCAACGGATTATCCGAAAAACACCACGCTTGCGATGCCGGATATCCCTGCCAACGGGTCAATGTCTTCCTTCAACCGGTCGTTGATTATCCGCCGCGGATGGATGAACAACCTGCGGCATAACGGAGTTGGCATATTGACGTATTGTGATGGGAGTGTCAGCGCGGCCAAGCCGCTGCAACTACAGGAGCGGATCAGCAACATGATGGACCGGTATTTGCCGGGCGCCAATACCACCGTCCGATTTATGCTGCCGCAATATGCTGCGATTCCATTCTGATCTGAATTAGCCGGGTAAAAATGTTGTGACTTCTAATCATCACAAATGGTCTTTGCCTTGGTTGTCTTATGAAATTACTCAATCGTCAATTTATGTTTCTGACCCGCATTAAACGGCAGTTTTCCGCCGGCTTTTCCCTCGTCACCCTCCTGGCAATGGTACCCGGCATCGTGCTGGCGGCTCAGCGCCCCAACATCGTTTTCATCCTGACTGATGACATGGGTTACAGCGATCCTGGTTGTTACGGCGGTACTTTTGTTCCGACTCCGAACATTGACCGGCTGGCGGATGAAGGTATCCGCTTCACGCATTTCTACGATGATGCGCCGATCTGTTCGGCTTCCCGCTGCTCCTATATCACCGGCATGTTTCCGGCCCGCTGGAATTTCACCACCTACCTTGACAACCGGGCGCAGAATCGCGATTGCGAACAGGCTGATTTTCTGCCCACCAATGCGCCGGCCCTGGCCCGCGTCATGAAGGCCGCCGGTTATCAAACCGGACACTTCGGCAAATGGCATCTGGGCGGCGGACGCGATGTCACGAATGCGCCACTGTTCAGCGCCTATGGCTATGACGAAAGCATTGGCACTTATGAAAGCCCGGAGCCGGATCCCAACATTACCGCGACGCATTGGATCTGGTCGCCGCGTGACCAGGTGAAACGCTGGGATCGCACTGGATATTTCGTGGATCATGCCCTGGATTTCCTCAAACACCATGAAGACCAGCCCTGCTATGTCGAGATTTGGCCCGATGATGTCCACACCCCCTGGGTGCCTGATGTCGCCCGGGAACAGAAAAAGGGCACCTGGGAATCGCGGTCAAATTTCTGTGCCGTGCTGGCCGAATATGACCGGCAGATCGGACGATTTCTTGACGGCCTGAAAGCACTCGGCCTGGAGACCAACACAATCGTGGTCTTCACCAGCGACAACGGCCCGTTGCCGAATTTCAAACACACGCGCACTGGCGGCTTGCGCGGCAGCAAGTTGAGCCTCTACGAAGGCGGCGTCCGCGTGCCGTTCATTGTTCGCTGGCCGGGGCACACGACGGCGGGGCATGTGGATGAGCAGACGCTGATGGAAATGGTGGATTTATTCCCGACTTTCTGCGCTGCGGCGCAGGCGCCGCTTCCCAATGGATTTAACTTTGATGGTGAAAACATGATTTCCGCCTTCGACAGTCAGCAGGCTGAACATGCCAAAACGATTTATTGGGAATACGGTCGCCAATCAAAACTCTTTCACTATCCCGGTCCGGTCTATGATCGCAGCCCGCATCTCGCCGTTCGCCAGGGCGAATGGAAGCTGCTGGTTAATCCCGACGGTTCGGATGTTCAACTTTACAACCTGACTGCCGATCGCAATGAAACAAATAATCTTGCGACGACGAACGGGGAGTTGGTCAAACGCTTGAAAGCAGCAGCGCTGGCATGGAAAGGTTCCCTGCCGGCTTACCCTCCCGGAAACAGTCCGAACCTTTAACGATCTTCAATGAAGTGTTCCATCCTGATATTATGGCTGGGTTTGTTTGTTGCGATGGCTGCTGATGGACAGTTAATCGTGTCGGATCAATATGGGGTGGTGGATACTGGTTCGGGATTTGGGTTGGGGAGCGGGATAAATTCTGGGATCAATCCGCCGCCGACGCGGCTGACGGGGACGGTGGCGGCGAACTTGCGTTATATTCAGATTGCGGGGAGCACGCGGGGTGCGGCGCTCCATTACATCACCAACAGCGACGAGATGGTTATTTTGCCGGGGGCGAATTCCGACACACTTTCCT
>DASYEY010000272.1:0-18671 GCA_036498725.1 Verrucomicrobiia bacterium
CTGCGCGCCCGCTACGGCCACGGCGGCCGTGTCGGCTACGAAAGCGAATGGCGTGCGCAAAGCGAAATCTCCGGCGGCGGCGAGTTGATCGACCAGGGCGTTCACTTGATTGATCTCGCCGGAATTTTTCTCGGTGAATTCACGACGATTGAAGGCCACGCGACGACGTATTTCTGGAAAATGCCGGTGGATGACAACGCGTTTTTGAATTTGCGCAACCTCGAAGGAAAAACGGCCTGGTTGCATGTCAGTTGCAGTGAATGGAAGAATTTATTCAGCCTCGAAATTTACGGGCGCGATGCGAAGCTGCATTGGGAAGGACTGGGCGGCAGCTATGGTATGGAGCGGTTGACCTTTTACAAAATGCTGCCGCAGATGGGGCCGCCGGAAACGACCGTCTGGGAATTCCCGCGCGGCGACGAGTCGTGGAAACTCGAAATGGCTGAATTTTCCGAAGACATAAAACTGAAACGCCTGCCGGTTCCCGGCTTGAAAGAAGCCCGGGCGGCGTTGTCCGTGGTTGAAAAAATTTATCAAAGCGGAAAGCGGAAAGCGGAAAGCGAAAACTAAAACGCAAAGCCGGACTGCATATGAGAACGGAATTGGAAGAGCGTACGAAACAATTTGCCGCGCGGAGAGTGAAGACGGCGGCGGCTTTTCCCAAAACATCCGAAGGACAAATTATCGGACGGCAGTTGTTGTGGTCTGGAACGTCCATCGAGGCGAATCACGCCGAATCAAAGAATGATTTTATCCACAAGATTGGTGTGGCTGAAAAAGAGGCGGCTGAAACGATTTGCTGGCTGGAAATGTGCTGCGAAGCTGGACCGGGTCAGCAAAAACCAATTGCTGAACTGCTTGATGGGTCTGGCCAGTTGCTGGCAATCCTGATTACCATTGGCCGCAAAGCAAAAATTAAATCATGAAATACTTAATCAAATTTCGCGGGGAAAGTTTCTGCTTTCCGCTTTCCGCTTTCCGCTTTTCTATATGATCATCGCCCGTTCACCACTTCGTATCTCCCTCGGCGGCGGCGGCACGGATTTGCCGTCATATTACGAAAAATTCGGCGGCTTTCTTATTGCGGCCGCGATTGACCGCTACGTTTATATCACTTTGCATGAGACCTTCGTGCCGGAATTGATCGTCAAGTATTCCGAACTTGAACGCGTTGCCGAAGCGTCGCAACTGAAGCACCCGATTATTCGCGAAGCTTTGGCCTTGTTGGACATGAAAGGTGGTTCACTCGAGCTGACTTCCATGGCGGACATTCCGTCCGGGACGGGGTTGGGTTCTTCAGGCAGTTTCACGACTGCGCTGTTGAAAGCCTTGCATGCGCACAAAAAAAATCTGGTTCATCCTGCGGAACTGGCGGCACAGGCATGCGACATTGAATTGAACCGCTTGAAAGAGCCGATCGGCAAACAAGATCAATACATCGCGGCTTACGGCGGATTAACATGTTTCAATTTCCTGCCCGGCGGCACGGTGGAGGCGTGGCCATTAAAAGTTTCTGACGAAACGCGTGATAATCTCGAAGATAATTTATTGCTCTTCTTCACCGGTTATTCGCGCAGTGCTTCGGCGATCTTGAAAGAGCAGGACGTGAAATCCAAGTCCGATGACAAGTCCATGATCGAGAACCTGCACTTTGTCAAAGATCTTGGCCTGCAGAGCAAGTCGGCCTTGGAGTCGGGCAATCTCCACGAATTCGCGCGGTTGATGGATATCCATTGGCAGCGCAAGAAACAACGCAGCGGCGGCATGAGCAATCCCAAGATCAACGAGTGGTATGATCTTGCGATGAGCAGTGGCGCGCTGGGTGGCAAGCTGATCGGCGCTGGCGGCGGCGGTTTCCTGATGTTTTACGCGGAGGACAAAGCCAAACTGCGTCATGCCATGCGTACGGCGGGGTTGAAGGAGGTACGCTTTCGGTTTGATTTTGAGGGCACGAAATTAGTCATCTCGTAAAGGCTGAGAACGGCGATTGTTTCATATCGCCTGAACTCTTAGAAATTTCATGAACCCGCCACTTTCACAAATTCCTGTCGCCATTCTCGCGGGCGGACTTGCTACGCGGTTACGGCCCATCACGGAAAAAGTTCCCAAGTCGCTCGTGTCCGTTGCCGGCCGGCCCATCCTCACGCACCAACTCGAAATGCTTCACGCGCGCGGTTTGCGCCGGGCTGTGCTCTGCATTGGTCACCTCGGCGAGATGATTCAGCACGAATTCGGCAGTGAAGCCTGCAGCATTCAATTGGACTATTCTTTTGATGGCGAGAAATTGCTCGGCACTGGCGGTGCCATTAAACGTGCGTTGCCCAAGCTGGCTGAGGAATTTTTTATTCTCTACGGCGATTCATATCTACCCATCGAGTATGCGCCCATCGCCGAATCTTTTCATCGCAGCGGCAAACCTGGTCTGATGACGGTCTATCGCAATGAAGGCCTTTACGATACCAGCAACGTGGTTTTCACTGACGGCGAGATCAAAGTTTACGACAAAAAGGTCCGGCTGCCGGAGATGAGGCATATTGACTACGGTCTGAGCCTATTCAAGGCGGGGGTGTTTGACGCGTATCCGGCGGATGAGAAATTCGATCTTGCCGAGGTCATGGGCAGACTCGTCGGCAAAAAACAGCTTGCCGGCTACGAAGTGCCGGAACGGTTCTACGAAATGGGTTCGCCGGCCGGTTTGGCGGAATTGGAAGCGTTATTACAAAAACATTAAGGTGAGGGGCTGGCGGTACGAGGTGCACCGCCTTTTGGCTGGCCAGCAGGCCAGTTTGTGGCTAAACTGCCCTTCCATTTTCAAATTGAACCCCGTAATTTATCCCCATGAGCTTTACCAAAGAATTTCTCGCTGAGGTCCAACAGGTCACAGCGCAACTAAACGAAGCCGCCATTGAAAAATGTGCGGATGAACTGGCTGCCATTCGTAATCGTGGCGGACGCATTTTCATCCTCGGCGTCGGTGGCAGCGCGGGCAACGCCGGCCATGCGGTAAATGATTTCCGTAAAATTTGCGGTTTTGAGGCCTACGCGCCGACCGACAACGTTTCCGAACTTACCGCACGCACCAATGACGACGGTTGGCCGAGCATTTTCGCGGAATGGCTCAAAGGCTCACGCATCAACGCCAAAGACGGTTTGCTGATTTTTTCCGTAGGTGGCGGCAATCTCGAAAAGAACGTCAGTCCGAACCTCGTTAATGCGATTCAACTCGCAAAACAAGTTGGTGCGTCGGTCATCGGCATTGTCGGGCGCGACGGCGGCTATACGGCTCAGCAGGCGACCGCCTGCGTCATTGTTCCGACGGTGAATCCCGCGCATGTTACGCCGCATAGCGAAGCCTTCCAAGCGGTTGTCTGGCATCTGTTCGTCTCGCATCCGAAATTAAAGGTCGCGCAGACGAAATGGGAATCCACGAAGTGAACCGTGCCGTATTTCTCGACCGTGATGGGGTCATCAATCGCGCGATCACGCGCGATGGTTTGCCGTTCCCACCGATGAATCTCAGTGATTTTGAGATTCTTCCTGGTGTTCCCGAGGCATGCGCAAAATTAAAAGCGGCCGGTTTTCTTTTGGTTGTCGCCACCAACCAGCCAGATGTCGGGCGGGGTATCGTTCCGCGTGAACTGGTCGAAGCAATGCACGCCGAGATGCAAAAGACCATTTCCGTTGACCGCATCGAGATTTGCTTTCATCCAGGTCGCGGGGCATCGGATTGCGACTGTCGCAAGCCAAAACCAGGCATGTTGTTGCGGGCGGCGAAGGAACTGAACATTAACCTCGCGCAAAGCTGGATGGTTGGCGATCGCTGGCGCGATGTGGATTGCGGTCACGCTGCGGGTTGCCGGACGATTTTTATCGAGGGCAATTATATTGAACAACTGCGGCAGAAACCTGATTTTTCCGCTCGCAATCTGACTGAAGCTGCGGACATAATCCTGACTCACTCTTAAAATTTATGAAGCGAACACTCAAAGATTTACAGGTAAAAATTTATGCCGATGGCGCGGATAAAAAGGGCATGCTGGAACTCAACGCCAATCCGCTCATCCAGGGATTGACAACCAATCCGACGCTCATGCGCAAGGCCGGGTTGACGGATTTTGAAGCTTTTGCCCGTGACATCCTGCAAACCATCACGGTCAAGCCGCTGTCGCTTGAGGTTTTTTCCGACGAATTTTCCGAGATGAAACGTCAGGGCCTCAAGATCAATGGCTGGGGAAAAAATGTTTACGTCAAGATTCCCATCACCAACTCGCGTGGCGAATCGGCGTTGCCGCTGATCAAGGAACTGGCGGCGGAAGGTGTGAAACTGAATGTCACCGCGTTGTTGACAGTGGAGCAGGTCAAGGGCGTGGCGGCGGCATTGAATCCATCCGTTCCGGCTGTGGTCTCGGTTTTTGCCGGCCGCATTGCGGATACGGGCGTTGATCCGGTCGCCATCATGGCCGAGAGCAAAAAGATTTTGAAAGACCTGCCGCAGGCGGAATTGCTTTGGGCGAGCGTCCGTGAAGTACTGAATATTTTTCAAGCAAACGATTGCGGTTCGCACATCGTTACTGTGCCGCACGATATCTTGGGCAAAGCCATCAAGATGGCGGGCATGGATTTGACCGAACTTTCGCTCGACACTGTGAAAATGTTTGCCAACGACGCTAAAGCGGCGGGCTTCTCACTTTGATTTGCGGGCGGCTTGTTGTTCCAACCAGTCGCAAACTGGGGACAGCACCTGGCTCCAGGCAAAAGTTTTTGAACGGTTCCAGGCTCCGGCTTGGAGCCGTTCATAGTTTTCAGGCGAATGGATGATTTCCACCAAGGCTTCGGCGACAGTTTCCGGAGTCTCCCTGGCCGTGATAATACCGGTTTCTCCATGTACGGTGGAATCCACCAACCCGCCGACCGGATAAACCACGGCCGGAGTTCCCATCGCATTGGCTTCGATGACATTCAGCCCCCAGCCTTCGCGCACCGAAGTGTGCAATAGAAAATGCGCCTGTTGCAGACGGCGATTTTTTTCCGGCTCGGTTAATTTGCCCGTGAATTCGATGTGTGACTCGATGCCAGCCCTGGCTGCTAGTTGCCTTAAAGATGTTTCGCTTTCGCCGCCGCCAACGACGGTCAAATGTGTCGCGACGTTCTTCTGTAGCAGGATTTTTACGGCATGGACTGCATGATCCACCCGTTTATTCGGTGCCAGGCGGGAAACCGTGATGAGTCGCAGGGGGGATTCAATCGGTTTGCGGGTCAAGATTTCAAGCGGTTGCGTGTCCACGCCATTGGGAAATACGTTCACTTCGTGAACCCCATGGGCAAGCAAAGTTTTTTTGGTGGAATCGGACGGCGTCCAGAATGGCACCTGACGGTACCACCCGTGCGTCCAACGTTCCTGTGTCTGGCCGATACGGCTCACCGGCCACGAATAAAATGAATTCCAGATCGGCCCGAGAACTTCATGGATATAAGCCACACAATTCGCCTGACTCCACCACGGTGCATACCATGGAATACCGTGATGCTGGTCAATCACCAGATCAAATTTTTTCTGTGCGCGATACCATTTCCTTGCCGCCAGGATGGCAGTGCCTTTGCCGCCACCCCGCACGATCTTGATGCCTTCAAAAATCTCTTCACGCGGTGCGTCGGGAAAATCATAAGCGAACCAATACACTTCGTGACCGCGCGCTACCAAGCCTTTGAGGTAGGCCAGCGTCACCCGTTCCGCGCCGCCGGCCAAAGGGTTTTGCGGATCGCGCCAGTTGAGCATCAAGAAGCGCATGTCGTGATTAGCCGATCAAAGTCTGGAAATTTTTTCCAGCAATGACGTGGTGGATTTGCCGGGAACGAACGGAACGAGCACGATTTTTCCACCCGCCGATTCCACGGCCTGCCGCTCGTCTTGATTCAAGGTTTCCAAAGTATAATCACCGCCCTTGACGTAAATATCCGGTTGCGCGGCGGCCAGAAATTTCGTGGCGGCCTTGTCGTCGAAGATGCAGACGCCATCCACGCTTTGGAGGGCGGCCAGGACGGACGCGCGATCCATTTCAGAATTTACCGGGCGGGTCGGTCCTTTCAACTGGCGCGTTGCGTCGTCGCTGTTCGTGCCGATGAGCAGCGCATCGCCAAGGTTACGCGCGTTTTCCAGATACGTCACATGGCCGAGATGCAGGATGTCGAAGCAACCATTGGTGACGACAAGTTTTTTACCGCTGGCACGAAGCTGCTTCCGCCATTCTGGCAATTGATCCCAAGCGATGATTTTATCGCGAAATTTCACGGTCACATTCTGCCTGTATCACGCAGATTGGCAACGATTTTGCCGCCTGAAAATGGGGGTTTCATTGTGAAAGCTGTTCCAAGCCAGCTGGCTATTTCAGCCATAGACCATCTTGGTGCCGCATATATTTTACTCGTCATTTGGTGCTCTGGGAAAGCATTAGCCACACGCGCAGCATCTCCGTCGCACCCCATGCCTGAGCATCGCAACCACGCTGGGCATGCGGAGCGTCGCCGTCGAGGATTTCCGGAAGCTGGCCCAGACAACCTTCGTTCAGGATTTTTTCTGCGCTGAGCAGGTAACTTTTTGCCGTCGTGATGGCTTCCGGCGAAAAATCCCACACCTGGGCGAGTGCTTCGCAGAAGGTGGGGAAGGTCCACGTCCACGCGGTGCCATTGTGATACGCAGGTTTCCGGCGCGTATCTTCATCGCCTTCGTAGCGCGGCCAGTACGGCTCAGCGGGATTATTGAGCAACCGTCCATCATTACCATAAATGGCGAGCGGCACGGATACCGGCAACGGCGCGAGCGTGCGCAAACCGCCGGGTACGATCAGATGTTTTTGCGCAGCAGCAACGCAGCGCTTTGCCCGTTCGCCCGTCACCAGGCCAAGACTGATGGCGAAAAGGCAATTGCTGCGCAATGCGTCGCTCACGGTGGCATCCCGGGCAATGATCCGTGGACCGCCGATCAGTACGTCGGCAAACCAGCCTTGTTCTTCGAGCCAGAAAAGATTTTCAAAGGACATCGTTGCGTGATTGGCCAGGTCGCCCCAGTGCTTTTGTTTGGCCTTCGGGGCGATCTTTTCAAGCAGGCGCAACAGCCGGATCCAAAGTGCTTGAATTTCGACGGGATAGCCTTCACGTGGTGTGCCTGCGGGATAATTTGTGTCCATCCACGTGAAGTGGCTCGGGCTCCAGATCAGCGCCGAGTCCAGGTCCATATGAATGCCATTGGGAGTGCCACTGATATAGTTTTCCGCAATGCTCACCAAAACGTCACGGATGGTGCGCCCGGATTTATCCACCGTCGCGGCATGGAAATCCTGGTTTTTTGATTTCGAATTTTTGCCATCGGCCAGTTCTTCGCACACGATGGCAAACCACAACGGCGCATCGCTGGTGTCGCGATTGGAAACGTCGTCGCCGTGGATCGTGTTGGGCAATGTGCCGTCCTTTTCAAATTTGGCGAAGGTGAGCAATAATTGCCGTACTTCTGACACCATGCCGGCGGCCAGGAGCCCACGCGCACAGATGAGCGAATC
This sequence comes from Verrucomicrobiia bacterium, assembly GCA_036498725.1. Taxonomy (GTDB): domain Bacteria; phylum Verrucomicrobiota; class Verrucomicrobiia; order Limisphaerales; family UBA11358; genus UBA11358. Next base: position 7,554 of record DASYEY010000272.1, read on the forward strand.
ACGACCCCAATCAAGAAACCAGGGATAACCGGCAATGACGGTTTTTCCGGTATCGCGGCGAACGACAAATTGTTTTGCTGCCTGGACAAGTCGGGCTTCAAAATCAAGAGTGGAAACCGTGGCTTTTTCCAATTTTGAGACGCGGGAAGCATTATCTGTCTCAGCGGTGAGTGTGAGCTTAACTTTTGAGCCCTTGGCCAGCGGTAATTCAAACCAGCCCGGGCTGTAAGCATCGCCGCTGCCAGTTTGACCGCGCGTTTGTTCGACCGGGTGTGGAATGTTCTCGCACCATTCTGGTTGGGCATGAAATTCACCGGCATCGGCGGATACATACAATTGCCGGTCCGGCGCGGGAGTGAAGGTGAAACCGGTGCGATGCGGGTTTTTGGCGGTCGGTCGTTGGACATTTTCCAAGGGATGCGTGTTGGTGGTGAAATGAAAATCTGCGCCGGGATTTCGTTTGGTTTCACTATGAAAATTCCGGTCTTCAATATCCACGCGCACCGTCAACCGCACGTCGGCGTCAGCCGGCAACTGTTTGCCATGCGCCTTTTTTTCGGCCGGCCGGCTGAATTGGAAAGTGGTCGTATTTTGGCCGGTCAACATTTCTGCGCACAATTCAATTTCCACCGTGCGCCCGTCACCCGCGTTGGCGACAAAACTCCAGACCGCCGTTGCCCCGGTGTGAAACGCGACGAGATTCTTGAAATCGAGCGCGGAAAGAAAGCCGTCGGCATTCACCCAAACGCGAATGCGCTTGACGAAAACATGACGGTCCACGGGCACTGTGGAATTCAGATTGGCGCCGAGCGCGCAATCATATTTGGAATTCACCCGGCCCAAATCCGCGCACAACCGTGCCATGCCGCCAATTTCATTGGTCAGCAATGCCAGCGATGCTGGCTGGAGATTGACCGCCGGAATTGGCTGCGGTTCGGAAGCCAAAAAACAGACCGTGGCCAAAACTTTTTGTGAAGCAATAGCGTAGCGTTCCAAAACCAGCCGGGCATCGACAGTGGTGGCAGTGGCCGACGGTGCATAGCACGCCACATGACGCCGGCCGACGGCGGTGGATTGGACGTGACGGGCCTGGCCAGAAATTTCCAATGTGGCGCGAAACGCCGTAGTGTCCTCGATCAATAACCAATGTCCGGGCGGCACCAGGCTGATGCGCCGGATATCGAGCAGCGTCCACTCAACGACTCGTGGAAAAATTTGCCGGGTTTCCACTTCGGTCAAAATTTCGGTGAAGGAGACTTTCGCACCACGTGCGACAAATTCACTGATGGCCGTGAGAAAGTTTTTCGGTGAACGCGCCACTTGTTCCGCCAGCCAGCGCCAGTCGAGGCCATCAATGGTTTCAGCCGAAATGACCTGGCTTAGCAATTTGACCGCCCACGCGGCTTGCGCCCGGAGGTGCCTATAATCATCGCCGCTCAAACCGATGGCCTCTGGCGCCGGCGCCAGGCAATGACATGCGCCAGCGGCGAGTGTGAAAATAATGGCATCCTTCTCCGGGGCGGCTTGCGGGAGCGGCAAACCGAGGAGATCAAATTGAAAAGCGGCAAGCGGGAGGCGGGAGGCATCCAAGGCAAGGGAGTTCTTCTTTTCGCTGTCCAAGTTAATGAGGATCAGAACGCAGTCCTTGCCCTCAGCGGATTTACGAAGCAGAGCATAGATCGGTGAATCCGGAGGGCTCAGGCGCGTAAGTTTTGCGCCATCAAAAAAACTGGGATGATGGCATATCAATTCGTTGAGCTGTGCCAGCTCCGGCACGATATTGTCAGTACTGTCCCAATTCAACCCGGTGTTGCCGTGGACGCGAATTTTTTCCGTGGCGAGCCATTCCACCCCATTGGTAAAGCCGAAGCCGCCATTTGGACTGGTAAGCGCGCAGAGGCGGTTGCGCAGCAACGACCAGATGCGTCCATTTTTAGCCAGCCGGTCATTATCATGCGTCTCACTATAATGCACATAACTGCCGATATGCTCGTTTTGGCGGTTGACGTAATCGAGATACCACGCCACCTGGCTGCCGGAATAATTCTGGAACAGTTCAGAGTAGGCCCATTGCATGCCGCCTTCGGTGAGCAGCAACTCCGTGGCCTCCCATGAACCGCCCAAGCCTTCCAGCAGGAAAATTGTCTCCGGAAATTCCTCCTGTACCCGGGCGATGATATATTGCCACGCCGGCGCGGGGATTTTATAACCAGCATCACAACGGAAACCATCCACGCCGCGCTGGCACCAGATCAAAAGCGAATCAGCGATGATGTCCCAAAGCTTTACATCATGCTGTTCGAGCTCAACCAAATCTTCCCAGACTGTTCCCCAGGCGCCGGGGCTGGCAAATTCGCCGTCGGGTTTTTTAAGAAAAAATTCCGGATGATTTTCCTGCAAGGTTGAGCCCCAGCCGGTGTGGTTGATGACGATGTCAATGAACACCCGGGCACCAAGCGCGTGGGTGGCGTGGGTAAGTTCGCAAAATTGGTCAATGCCAGTGGTGCGCTGGTCAAATTCCACGAGCGCAGGATCTACCGCGGTCAAATCGAGCGCAGCGTAGGGGCTGCCAAAACGTCCGAAGCGGGCGAAAGTCGTTGGCGTTGGGTGCACGGGCAACAGATGAAGGATGCGACAGCCGAGTTTCGTGACGATGTGCGGCAATTGTTTCGTCAGGTCGCGAAAGGTGCCTGATGGGGGCAGCGTCGCGTAACCGGCAGCTTCCAGGGCTTTGAGTTGCGATTCCAATTTCTCATCGGCCGTGGCAACAAGATTTTTGGTGGCGCCGAACAAGCGCGTGAAGGCGCAATAAATTGTATTGGCAGTGCGGGCAAAATCGGGATGAACTGAAATGCCAACGTCTGAGCCATCGGCCCAGGTTTGCCAGTTTTTTTCATCGAGCAGATAGGCTTTGGCTTTGAAGTAGCCGACTTCAGCCAGTGGTAATTCGATCTGCCAGCCATCGCTGGTCGGTTGCATTGGCAGATCGCGCCAGGAAGCGCCGGCATGAACCGTGAGCCCGGCGTTGGCGGAAATGATTTCGCGCCGGCGCGCGGCGGCCCGGCCCAGGTTGGTACGTAAAAAAGCGCGCCGATTTTTGGTCGCGCCCGGCTTGGTACCGCCTGATTGCGCCGGGGAACACTTAAGTGCAAAAAGAATTTTATCGCCGACGAAGCGTAGCAGGCGTTCGCCGGGGGCTGGGGTCATGATGGGATTGAGTGGCTCCACGCACAAATTTTTAGCACGAAGATGAGACGGGACAAAGCAAAAGACTGGACGAAACTGGCTGGAAGGAATGAATTTATAAGCAATGCTTTGCCAGGGGAGTGCATCGAGTTGTTTGAAATAATCTGTTTATGTTGATTTGCCGGGGCCGGCACCTTAGCTTGGCAACAAATCTGCTGGGTTTTGACCAATGGCGACGACCTTAAATCCGAGCGAAGTAGCTCAATTGACTCAAACAATCGAGATGTTTGAGGTGATTGTGCAGTCGCAGCCGTCGGACACGCAATCGTTGGAAATTCTCAAGGAAGCTTATTCCAAGTTGGGCCGCGAAGAGGATGTGATCAACACGTCAAAGCGTATCGCGCAGGCGTATATGCAGCAGGGCCAATTATCCTCGGCGATCCTGGAGTATGAGACCGTGTTGCAGCGGCGGCCGGAAGACCGGGATGTCCGGGTGGCGCTGAAAGATATTGAGCGCACGGCCAGCAGTGCGGTGGCGCCGATTCCCGAGGCGTTGACCATGGCGGCCACGCCTTCACCGGATACCGTGATGCTTCGGCGTAAATCAAATGTATCAGGCGTCGAGGAAGTGGACGCCGGTCGCAAGGCATTGTATAAAATTTTTGTCGAAGCCAAAGTCATCACGGCTGGGGATTTTGATTTGTGCTGGCATACGGTGGATGTTTTCCAGCCGCCGCACGATGTCATCCAGCCCTTCATCCAGACCTTGCATGAAAAAGGCGTTTTTCCGATTGAAAAAGCGTTGCGCCTGATGTGTGATAAATCGCGTGCGGCCTATTTGCCACTGGATCATTATGATATGGACATGGAGCTAGCGCGCGGATTTCCGGCCGAAATCTGCCGGCGATGGTGTGTGCTGCCGTTCGATCGGATGAGCAAGGCGATCCTGGTGGCGACGGCCAATCCTTTCAACCAGCAGGCGGCCAAAGAACTGGCGGCGGCAACGACGCACCGGTTGTTATGGTATGTTGCTTCGCCCAATGATTTAACTTCCAACCTGCGCAAGGCGTTTCGCTGATCATGGTCAAAATTAAATCATTCTCGGAACGCATCGCTGATGCCCTCGTCGAGGACGGATTGTTGACCGCGCAGCAGGTCGAGGAATTGCTGGACCGTCAGAAAAAAGAAGGCGCCCGGCTCGTGAAATTGCTGGTGGATAAGGACCGGCAATATGTCAGTCCTGACGACCTGGCGGTTTGCGTGGGCCGCGTGTTGAATGTCTCGCCGATCAATCTGGCGCGGATCGCCATCGTGCCGTCGGTGGTGGAAATGATTCCGCGCGACATGGCGCATAACCACAAGATTGTCCCGGTCAGCCAGCTCGATGACAGATTGTTCCTGGCGATGGCCGACCCGCTGAATGTGCTGGCCATTGATGACGTCCGCCGGGTCACCAAGCTCGATGTGTTTCCGTTGATCGCCTCGGAAAAAGCCATCACGGAAAAATTGGCCGCCATTGATTCCAGCAAAAGCGGCTCGATGGAGGATCTCATCGAGGACGCCAAGAAAAAAGCAGAAGCGGAAGCCGCCGAATCCGACACGGTTGAAGCCATTCGTGAATCGGCCGAAGATGTCAGTTTGGATCAACTGGCCGCCGCCGGGGAGGAAGCGCCGGTCATCAAGCTGGCCAATCTTATCGTCCTGCAGGCGATCAAAGATCGCGCCAGCGACGTCCACATCGAACCCTTTGAAAAAACGGTGCGCCTGCGCTATCGCATTGATGGTGCGCTGGTGGACGCCACGCCGCCGCCGAAGCAGATGCAACTCGCGCTGTCTTCGCGCTTCAAGATCATGTCGAATCTTGACATTGCCGAGCGCCGGATGCCGCAAGACGGACGTATGCGGGTCAAAGTCAGCGGCAAGGATCTTGATTTGCGCGTTTCAATTTTGCCGACTGTGCACGGCGAGAAAATAGTTTTGCGCGTGCTGGACAAGAGCAATTTATCCGCGAGTATCGAGAAACTGGGGTTCGACGACGCGACTTTCAAACAGTTCAAGACGGCGATTGATGCACCGCACGGGTTGATTCTGGTCACCGGCCCGACGGGTTCCGGCAAAACCACGACCCTGTATTCCGCGTTGAATGAGCTTAACAGCCCGACCTGGAACATCGTCACGGTGGAAGATCCGGTTGAGTTCCAGATTCCCGGCATCAACCAGGTGCCGACAAAAAAGGAAATCGGCCTGACGTTTGCCAGCACGCTGCGTTCGATTTTGCGGCAGGATCCGGACATCATCATGATCGGCGAAATTCGCGATCAAGAAACAGCGGAAATCGCCATTGAAGCCGCGCTGACCGGCCATCAAGTGCTTTCCACGATGCATTGTAACGATGCGCCCGGTGCCATCGTGCGTCTGGACGACATGGGTATCGCGCCTTTTTTGATCTCGTCCTCGTTGATCTTGTCCTGCGCGCAACGTCTGATGCGCCGCATCTGTTTGCAATGCAAAGAGCCGGTGAAGTATCCTCCGAAGATGTTTTCCGATCTGGGGATTGATCCGACGATGTTCGATGGCGTGCCATTGTTCCGAGGCCGCGGTTGTGATCGTTGTAAAAATTCCGGTTACGCCGGACGGATGGCGGTGATCGAAGTGATGACAATTTCAGATGCGATCCGCAAGCTGATCATTGACCGGTCGGGTAGTGCAGCCATCGGCCGGGTGGCGGTGGCGGAAGGAATGCGCACGCTTCGGATGGTTGCCCTCGACAAGGCGCGCGCCGGTATGTCTACGTTGGAACAAGTCCTGGTGACCACTTCGCAACACTAGAATTTGCGAAGGGTCGGACCGGTTGGTGGCGTGGTGGGCGGTCCCGTCAAAAGCCAGGGTGGCAGTTGCGGTTGCCATGACTCGCGTTTTACCGGTGCGGGTTTGGGAACTGAACCACTTAATCCCGCTACGGTCGCTGGGGTCATTAATTTGTTGAAATTATCCGCGCCAGAAGTCCAGTGGCCCAAAGCATCAAATTGTGATACAGGTCGTTTGGAATCCACAACGGGTGCGGAAGTCAAAGCGGGATCGTTTATCGGTGAAGTGTTCGCTGGCTGGCTGCTTCCGAGCAGTGCGCGAAAACGTTCCATGTCGGCAATTTGGGCGGAATCATCTGTTTTCGGTGTGGAAGGGAACACCAGCCCGCTGAAACTATCCGATGAATTTGGCGAACTGATCCGGCGCAGCGCACCGAAGGAGGAATCTGATCCGGCGGCTGAAGATTGGCTGGCTAGTTTTAAGGCGGCAAAACTGTCGGCGTCAGAATCATTATTGTTCCGGGAAAATAATGAATCGGATTTATTCTGGCCGAACGGATTATTATCATCCTTTGATTTCGAACCGAACCCGGAGGATGAATTATTGGCGTCCGATGACGACAAATCTGCCCGGGCATCTTCTTGTCGCTTTAAAAAACGCTGTTCGGGTGTCAGCAGTTGGTCTTTATCGGGCAGCCCAAACATTTTTTCCGGCGTCGGCACGCCCATCACTTCTTCCGGCGTCATCAACATCCAATTTTTCCGCCTATCCACAGCCTTTTGCCAATTAGGATTGGCACTTATGGACGGCATGGGTATCGTCGGGGAACTGCCCATATTAAGGGCAGCGGCTGGGGCACGATAAGTATTGGCCGCTTGAACTGATAGGGCCGTATTATCCGGATTGACGCTGCTGACGGCGTCATCGTCCGCCGGCACAGAAAAAATTACCTTTTGATCGCCAGCGTGCACCGGATAAATCAAGACTCCAACCGCGAACACGGTAATAAACCAGAATTTCAGGTTGGACGGGTAAAAATCCATTTCGAGCCTTTTACGCTAACTCAATTGACAGTTTTCGTCAAAAATGAATTCAAAAATAATTTAAACTTTAAAATAAGCCGGCAAAATACCCAATCTTGCCTATTGGCGCTCATATTCGCCCTTGCTCACACGCTTTAACACGGTAAAACCCGCGTTTTTCGCGTCGCTTACCGATAAAGGCTTGAGTTTGTGCGGTGTGCTGAAGCCCGAAATGATCTTGCGCACCGGTTTTTTACAAGCCGGGCAGTGGGTCAATGGCTTGGCGGACAGCGGGCGGTTCAAAGTGAACGTCCCGCCGCACACTTTGCAGCCGCCCTCACAGACTTCGTATTCGTAAATTGGCATGGTTAAATTTCAGATTTTGGATTGCCAAGTGTCGGATAAATTCAATTTCCCGTCCATTTATAGTCATAGCCGGCAGATGCTCATAGAAAAAACAGATGCCGCCGAAACCGACAATCCCGTTCCAATAGATTTTAGGGAAACCGACGTGGCCGTCCACAAAACTCATCACGTTTTTGGCATTCTGATATTGAAATGGCTCCTTCCGTTCGTGGGCGCTGATGCCGATGCCGCCGGAAATCTCACATCCGTGTGGCCAGATTAATCTGGCGGGCATTTCCTGTGCACACGGTTTGCTGGGCGGATGCTTTTGCGCGGCTCAAGGCCGGCAGTAACAAAGCCCCTAGAATCGCGATAATGGCGCTGACCGCCAGAAGCTCAATTAAAGTGAAAGCGAAGCGATTTTTTTGCCGTTCGTCATTTCTTCAAAAACGCGCTGAACAGGTCAATCGGCAGCGGCAGGAAGGTGGTCGTGTTATGTTCGCTGGCCATTTCGCGCATCGTCTGGAGGTAACGCAGCTGCAGCGCGATCGGTTCCTTTGCGATCAATGACGCGGCCTGAACCATTTTTTCCGCCGCTTGAAATTCACCTTCGGCGTTGACGACCTTGGCCCGGCGTTCGCGTTCGGCCTCGGCTTGTTTTGCCATCGCGCGTTTCATGCTGTCCGGCAAAGCGACTTCCTTCACCTCAACCGCAGTGACCTTGATGCCCCAGGGACCGGTCTGTTTATCAATAATCTCCTGCAACTTTTGATTGATGATGTCGCGCTGCGAAAGCAGATCGTCCAGCGGCGATTGCCCGAGCACACTGCGCAACGTCGTCTGAGAGATCAGGGAGGTGGCTTTCCAATAATTTTCCACCTTCACCACGGCGGCTTCGGGATCAATGACCCTGAAATAAACCACCGCGTCCACGGTCGCCGGCACGTTATCGCGGGTCATGATTTCCTGTTTGGAAACATCGATCGTCACCACGCGCAAATCCATTTTCACCATGCGATCAATGAACGGGAGTAAAAAAATCAGCCCCGGCCCTTTGGCACCCTGCAATTTGCCGAGGCGGAAGATCACGCCGCGCTCGTATTCACGCAGGATGCGCATGGCTTGCGGCGCGAAGACAACCAGCACGATGAGCCCCGGGATGATCGCGGCGAGCGACACCCCAAACAGGTGTTGGGCCGATGAAAATGATGATGAATCCATAATTTTCCGGAGTTTAATTTTTAACCGTAATCAGACAATGAACCAAAGCCATGGTAGCTGCAAACGATTTTGTTGCCGCCGGCGTCATCATGCGCCGGGTGGTTCATCGTCACTCGCCAGCGCCGCCGCAGCCGCAGCCAGCCAACGCCACGCAATCGGCGCATAAGAATTTATCGGCAATTTCCAACACTTCAAAACTGCCGCAACTCACGCAAGCCGGAGGCGTGGGATCGTTAATTGGTTGAATCATTGAATCGTTTATATTCACGTCTTTGATGTGAAATCAGTCTCGCAACCAGATAACGACGCACGCATCACGAACTGGCAAAACTTTCCGCCAGCGCGATCGCTTTGCGCATTGCCATGGATTTGTTGATTGTTTCCTGAAATTCCGCTTCCGGTGTCGAATCGTTTACCCAGCCGCCGCCAGCCTGCACGAAGGCGTGGCCGTCTTTGACAAGGGCGGTGCGGATGGTGATGCACGTATCCAGATTGCCGTTGAAAGAAAAATAACCGACGCAACCGGCATAAGGCCCGCGTGCCGTCTGTTCCAATTCGGCGATGATCTGCATGGCGCGGATTTTGGGCGCGCCGCTGACCGTGCCGGCGGGAAACGTTGCGCGCAGCAAATCATAAGGCGTTTTATCGGCGGAAAGTTTGCCTTCCACCTGGGTGACGATGTGCATGACATGGCTGTAACGCTCAATGGTCATCAGCTCTTTCACCTGCACACTGCCAAAATCACAGACCCGGCCAATGTCATTGCGCGCCAGGTCAACGAGCATGACATGTTCGGCACGTTCTTTCGGGTCGGCGAGCAGTTCTTTTTCCAGCGCCAAATCTTCTTCGGCATTTTTTCCGCGCCGCCGCGTGCCTGCGATCGGACGGATTTCAACCACGCTGTCTTCGCAGCGGACATGGATTTCCGGCGATGCCCCGACCAGGGAAAAGCCGTCCAACTCCAGCAAAAACATATAGGGTGAGGGATTGATATTTCGCGCCGCCCGATAAATATCCAGCGGTGACGCCTTTACGGGCGCGGAAAACCGTTGCGAACCAACGACCTGGATGATGTCACCCGCATGGATGTATTTTTTGGATGCCTCGACATTCGCGAAGAATTTTTCCGGCGTCTGGTTCGAAGTGAATGGCAGATTGGGCAGCGTTTCGGGCACGCTGACGGAAACATGTTCGCTGGGTTGTTCCAACAAGGCGACGAGCCGTTCAATTTCGCCAACGGCATCCTCATAGGCATCGGCAGGGCTTGCGCCCTCCTCCAGGATTGCATTCACGAGAAGTGTGATCGTCTGCGCCACCCGATCAAAAATCAAAAGCTGGTCGGCCACCAGAAAATACATGACCGGGGTTTTCAATTCGTCATGCTGCGGGCGCGGTACGACCGGCTCCACGTCATGGATGAATTCGTAGCCGATGAACCCGACGGCCCCACCGGTGAAACGCGGCAGGTTGGGAACGGCCACCGCGCGAAATTTTTTCATCACGCGTTCCACGATCTCAAGGCCGTCCTTCACATCCTGGCCGGTGGTGAAACGTTCGATGACCTTGCCATTTTCAATGACTTCAATGGTCTGGCCGGTCTGCTTGATGATCGCGCGCGGATTGCAGCCGACAAACGAATAACGTCCGATGTGTTCGCCACCTTCCACGGATTCAAAGAGGAAGGATTCGCCCGCGCCCCGGATCTTTTGATAAGCCGACAACGGAGTTTCGAAATCTGCCAGAATCCGGCGCGTGACAGGAATCAGGTTCCCCTGCGCGGATAATTTCAAAAATTCATCAAGTGATGGTGAATACATGGCACTATCTTTAGCAGAAATACGGTCAAAACGAAAGCCGGAAGCGAGCCGGCCGATTCTCCGGATGTCTCGGCACGAACTCGACATGTGGCGCAGGCATTGCTAGCGTTTCTCCATGAATTTTCTGGTCACTGGCGGTGCGGGTTTTATCGGCTCGCATGTCTGCGAACGCCTCCTGCACGCCGGCCACAGCGTTTGGGCACTTGACGATTTGAATGATTTTTACGATCCGCAGCTCAAGCGTGCCAACATCCGCGACATCCAGTCGCTGGCCCGGCCCTTTGAATTTTTTCAGGGCGATTTAGGCGACGTGGAAGCCGTGAGCGAAATTTTTTCGTCCGTAAAATTTGATCAAGTCATTCATCTCGCCGCCCGTGCCGGGGTGCGCCCCAGCCTGGAGCAACCCGCGCTGTATGCGCGCGTCAATGTCGAAGGCACGGTCAATCTTTTGGAAGCGGCGCGGAAAAACGGCGTCAAAAAGATCACCATGGCCTCCTCCTCCTCGGTTTATGGTGTGAATGCCAAGATGCCCTTCACGGAAAGTGATCCGATTTTTTCCGCCGTTTCGCCTTATGCCGCGAGCAAGCTGGCGTGTGAGGCATTGGGTCACACCTATCATCACGTTTACAAGCTGGATGTGGCGATGCTGCGTTTCTTCACGGTCTATGGCCCGCGCCAACGGCCCGACCTGGCCATTCATAAATTCACCCGGTTGATTG
>DASYEY010000273.1:0-22114 GCA_036498725.1 Verrucomicrobiia bacterium
TCGTACTGGCTTAAATCAGATCAAACGGCGCCGAATGATTCAATAATTTTCACTGGTTGCGCAAATAAACTCGCAGTCAGCGTATCCAAACTTCTATTTTACGCCGTGCATCTGTCGCATCTACGACTCCGTGACTTCCGCAATTACGCGCGGTTGGACGTAGATTTTTCGCCCGGCTTCCATCTGCTGCTGGGCGACAATGCCCAAGGCAAGACGAACATTCTGGAAGCGATCTATCTGATGGCTACGCTCCGGTCATTTCGCGGGGTTGGTAGCGCACAAATGGTCCGGCATGGGGCAAAAGGCTATTTTGTGGGTGGCAAGATTGCTGGGCAGGGCGAACGTGAGATCAAGATGTTCTGGTCAACGCGTGAACGAAATTTGACCCTCGACGCCCAGCCGGTAAAAAAGTTGGCAGATTATTTTGGCGCGCTGCGGACGGTCGTGTTTTGTACGGAAGATTTGCAACTGGTCAAAGGCACGGCGCGGGCGCGCCGGCGTTTTCTGGACCTGCTGCTGGCCCAGACGCAACCCGGTTATCTGCCGTTATTGCAGCGCTACATGCAATGTGTCCGCGCGCGGAATGCGTTGCTCAAGCAACGCACCGGCGACGAAGCAGCGCTCGAAAGCTTTTCACTGGAACTCGTGCGACTGGGCAATGAGATCATCCGTGCCCGCCGGGAACTGGTGCCGAAGTTTTCGCCCCTGGCACGGCTCGCGTATCGCCGCATTTCGAATGATGCCGAAGAATTGCGCATCGAATATTCACCGAGCGTTAAAAATGATTTTGCCGTTGAGCTAACTAACGCCCGTGCGCGGGAAAGGACGTTTCGCGCTACGCTGGTCGGGCCGCACCGCGACGACGTGCAATTATTGCTCAACGAAAAATCTGCCGCCCAGTTTGGCAGCGAAGGGCAGAAGCGCACGCTGGCCATCGCCTTAAAAATGGCCCAGGCAGAATTTCTCGCCGGTCTTCATGGTAGTGCCCCCATCCTGTTGATCGATGATGTGATGGGCGAGTTGGATGTGAAACGTCGCAGCGGATTGCTGCCGTTGCTGGAACATGCACGCAAGACCAGTGGCCAGGTTTTTATGACCTGTACCGAGGAAAACTGGCCAAGCGAATTGGGCAAAGATTTGCAGCGGTGGGAAGTGCGGGGTGGAGCACTAAAGAAAATTCCAAGCACCAACCTCCAAGCTCCAGAGAAGCTCCAATAACCAGGCTTAAAAATACACCCCTCGGCTCATTTGACTATGGGCGTTTGAAGTTTGTAGCTTTTTTCGTTTCGTCTTTTCTGACGCATCCTGGTCGGCTATTTTTCCCCAATGCGAATTTTATCCGGTATCCAACCTTCCGGTGCATTGCATCTCGGAAATTATTTCGGGATGATGCTCCCGGCCATTGAACTGCAAGACAAGGGCAATGCGCTTTATTTCATTGCGGATTACCATTCGATGACTTCGCTGTACAACGCCGAACAGCGGCGTAAAAACACCTTGGATGTCGCGTTGGATTTTCTTGCCTGCGGTCTCGATCCCCAAAAATCCGTTTTCTTCCGCCAGTCTGATGTGCCGGAAGTGACCGAACTGGCCTGGTTGCTGACCACGTTGACACCGATGGCGATGCTGGAAAACTGCCACAGCTACAAGGATAAATTAGCGCACGGTATTTCGCCCAATCATGGGATTTTCGCTTATCCCGTGTTGATGGCGGCCGACATATTGATCTACGACTCAAATCTTGTCCCGGTTGGCAAGGACCAGAAGCAGCACGTGGAAGTCACGCGCGATATCGCCGTTAAATTCAATAACACCTACGGCGAGACGTTTGTTGTTCCCAAAGAGCAGATCCGTGAAGAAGTGGCGGTTGTGCCCGGTACAGATGGCCAGAAGATGAGCAAAAGCTACGGCAACACAATTGAGATTTTCGGTGAGGAAAAGGCCATCCGCAAAAAAATCATGGGCATTCAGATGGATTCGCGCACGCCGGCGGAACCAAAACCAGATGCGGAAAAAAATATCGCCATTCAGCTGCTGAAACTCGTCTCGTCCGCACAGGTCGGCACCGATTTCGAAAATCGTTTGCGTGCCGGTGGCCTGGGTTATGGCGATCTCAAGAAAGCCTTGTTCGAGAACTATTGGAATTATTTTGCCGTGGCGCGCGCAAAACGCGCCGAACTCGCGGCGAATTTGGATTACGTCAACACTGTGCTCACCGACGGCGCAACGAAAGCGCGTATGCTGGCGCATAAAACTTTGCAGCGCGCACGTAAAGCCAGCGGTTTAGAATAAAAGTCTCACGCAAAGGCGCAAAGGCGCGAAGAAGCAAATGACTGAGAACGAAATCGCTAAACAAGTGGTGGATGCCGCCTACAAGATTCATACAACTCTCGGCCCAGGCTTATTGGAGTCGGTTTATGAGGCAGTTTTATTCTATGAATTGAAACAGCGCGGTTTGCAAGTTGTGCGGCAACAGGCGATTCCGGTGGTTTACCAAACCATGCAACTTGAAGAAGGTTTTCGTGCAGATTTGGTGGTTGAGGGCAAAGTGATTATTGAACTCAAATCCGTGGAAGCTGTTGCGCCAGTTCATAAGAAACAGGTTTTGACTTATCTGCGTTTGGCCAATCTGAAACTTGGTTTGCTGATAAATTTTGGAGAAGAATTGATCAAAATTGGAATCACGAGGATTGTGAACGGGCTTTGATTTTTTCTTCGCGCCTTTGCGCCTTTGCGTGAACCTTATGAATTTGACTGAAAACCAACCCGTCCGCCTGCGCCTGCGAATCACGGCCACGGCGGAAACCATTGTCCGCGGCGGTCACCCGTGGGTGTTTACCGACAGTGTCTTGGAATCCAATCGCGCCGGAAAAACCGGCGAGCTGGCCGTCATTTTTGACCGGAAGGATAAATTTCTCGCCATTGGTTTCTTTGATGCCGATTCGCCGATCCGCGTTCGTATTTTGCACGTAGGTAAACCGCAGACGATTAACTCTGTCTGGTGGTGCGCGCATCTAGAAAAATCCCTGGCGCGCCGTCGTCATTTATTCGACGCGCAGACAAATGGCTTTCGCCTGATTAACGGCGAAAGCGACGGTTGGCCGGGATTGGTTTTGGATCAATACGCCGGCACGCTCGTGCTGAAAGTTTACACAGCCGCTTGGTTGCCTTGGTTGGCCGAAAACCTTTCGTGGCTAAAAGAAAAAATCGCTGGTGAACGCAGCATATTGCGGCTTAGCCGCAATATTCAGGCCATCGCTGAAAAGCAATTTAAGCTGCGGGACGGCGGCATACTTTGGGGCACCCCGCCGGAAGGCGCGGTGATCTTTTCTGAAAATGGAATCCGTTTTGAAGCTGATGTTTTGCGCGGTCAAAAAACCGGCTTTTTTCTGGATCAACGTGAAAATCGGGCTGAGGTGGAAAAACTTTCGTCCGGCAAAACCGTATTGAATGCGTTTAGTTTTTCGGGCGGCTTCTCCCTTTATGCTGCTCGTGGCGGGGCAAAATCGGTGACAGATTTGGATATCAGTGCCCATGCGTTGGAATCGGCACGCCGCAATTTTCATTTAAACCAACATTTTCCCGGGGTGGCGGCCTGCCGGCACGAAACTGTGCAAGCGGATACATTTGAATGGTTGCCCAGCGGCCCGGAAAAATTTGACCTAATTATTCTTGATCCGCCGTCCATGGCGAAGCGAGCCACGGAACGTGAAGGGGCCATCCGCGCTTATGAACGATTGAATTCACTTGGGATTGCGCGCTTGGAGCGCGGTGGGATTCTGGTGGCCGGTTCTTGTTCAGCCCAGGTTTCCGCCGCCGAATTTTTCGAGGCTGTCCGTCGTGCCGCGCAAAAATCCGGCCGGAAATTTTCCGAATTGAAAACTCTGCAACATGCGCCGGATCATCCCGCGACCTTCAAGGAAGCGGAATATTTGAAGGTGATTTATTTGAAGTTCTCGGAATAAGAATCTCATGGAAGATACAAGGCACACGGAAGATTTCTCCGGTTCCGCTCCGGAATTAAAGACACACGAAGGATAACCGCTTGGACACATAACTACGATGGGTGGAATGGGTTGCGTTGCGACCCATTGTGCCGGCAGCGCCGGCACTTTGTGGTGATCTATGACCGTTGGACGCGCAACGGTTCGTCGCCTGACGCTCCGCTCGGCGACGACTTTGGCCGCAACGCAGCCAAAGCCACCAAGCTGAAAGAATTTCTTAAGCAGTCTCCAATGCTTAAACGCTGAAGCAGGCTTAAATTGAAAAGAGCGGACTTATGCCCACGACTGCAAGCTAAGGCACCACCACCTATTTAAATGGAAAATGCTCTAAACTTGACCCCGGCCTCACCGAGAATGTTGGAGAAACCAATCAAACAATGCTGGATTCGCGTAGGTTTGCGTCCAGGCATCGTGTTTGGCTTCGGGGTAAATGGTAAGTTGCACGTTGGTGCAGCCAATGTTTTTCAACGCTTTCACCATATGCTCGGATTCGGTCGTAGCGACAACCGGATCCTGGCCGCCGTGAAATGCCCAGATGGGCAGGCGTTTGAGTTCTGCCAGCTTCTCCGGATCATAAAATTTTGCGAGCGTGACTAAAAGGGTTTCGCCGCCGCCGCTGATCGGCGCAATGGCCGCAAATTTTTCCGGATGCTCCAGGGCCAGGTCCCACGTGCCGAATCCCCCCATGCTCAGCCCAGTCAAATAAACCCGATGCAGGTCGACGGCATATTTTTTCTCAACGTCATCAAGCAGTCTAAGCAGTAAATCATTCGACCAAATTTTACCCTCGGGACAAAGCGGCGAAACTACAATGAACGGGAAATTGGTGGTTTGCGTAGCTATTTTGGCCGGGCCATGTTTGGCAACCATCCAGACATTTGTGCCGCGTTCGCCTGCGCCGTGCAGGAAGAAGATCATGGGCCAGCGTTTGCCGGAGTTCACTGTATAATCAGCCGGCAAATACAGGAGGTAATCAGTGGTTAAAGTCTGCGTTTGCGTCTGGGAAAAATGCTGCGCGGTCTGTCCGTTGGCTGAACCGGTAAAGGCGGATGGTTTCAGCGAATTACAGGCGGACAAGCCGAGCAGTAAAGGGAGCAGCAGGATGGCTTGGATTTTTTTCACGATGTGAATGAGTTCTTTTAAAACTGTCAGCGATGATAAAAGTTTTTCCCGTTGGCGCAATTCCCTTTACGCCCCTCACCGGCTTGGAACACCATCTGCCGATGATTCCACAACGCTGGCTGCGCATCATTCCGGTTGCCTTGGTGATGTATACGATCGCGTATGTGGACCGCACGAATGTCTCGCTGGCACTCGATCCCAAAATTTCATCCATGATGTCCGATTTGCTGATGGACGACCGGATGAAAGGGCAGGCAGCGGGGATTTTTTTTCTTGGCTATGTACTCTTGCAAATGGTCGGTGGTCATCTCGCCGGGCGTTGGAGTGCCAAAAAACTGGTCAGCCTTTGCCTGATTTTTTGGGGAGTGTGTGCCGTCGGTTGCGGACTGGCCAGGACGTTTTATCAATTTGAAATCATGCGCTTCCTGCTCGGTGTCTCGGAAAGCTGCGTGTTTCCCGCCACCCTGGTTTTGCTTGCCCATTAGTTTCCCAGCAACGAACGGGCGCGGGCGAGTGCGCTATGGAATTTGTGCCAACCGCTGGCCGTCGTCGTTTCTGCACCGGTTACGGGTTGGTTGCTCGGTGCTTATGGCTGGCAAACCATGTTGATTTTAGAGGGCGCCCTGCCGTTCATCTGGCTGCCGATTTGGTGGTTTTTTATCAACGACCACCCCCACGAAGCCAAATGGATTTCCCCCGAAGAACGAAATCATCTGGAGACAACCCTCGAGGCGGAAGCAGCGCAGTTGGAGCCGGTGCAAAAAATCTCCTTTTGGGAACGGTTATGGCGCCGTGAAATCCTGGTGATGATCGGGATAAATTTTCTACACAACTCAGCTGCCTACGGGTGCATGGCTTTTTTCACCGACAGTTTGAAGTCGAAAAAATTCAGCGCGGTGGAATATGGCTTTCTCTTCGCGGTGCCTTACGCGGTGACGGCGGTAATCATGGTGTTGAATTCCTGGCATTCGGACAAAACCCGTGAACGTCGCGGCCATGTCGCGCTGGTCTATACGATCAGCGGTATCAGCCTGGTTTTGAGCGTCGTGACGCGGGAATATTTTTGGCTGTCCTATGGATTCATGTGTCTGGCAATTCCCGGTCCCTTCGCCGCCCTTGCGCCATTTTGGGCGATCCCAACCGAAACCTTGCCGCGACACGTTTTTGGTCCAGTCATCGGCCTCGTCAACGCGCTCGGTAATCTGGGTGGATTTTTTGGCCCGGCTATTGTTGGCCTGCTGGCGAAGGAATACAACAATACGGCGATTCCTTTTACGGCGTTGGGAATCGGCTTGTTGATCGCTGCCGGACTCGCATTTTTACTGCCGAAAACCGGTGAATCGATTAGTCGCGCTTAGTGAGCTCCAACGCGTGAAGCAATTCTGCCACAATGTCTTCTGGTAACCGCGCACAATCAAAAGTCAGAGCCGCCGTTGGCGGTTCGAGGGTGGCAAATTGACTTTCCAGCAAGGCTGGCGGCATAAAATGACCGGAGCGATTTTTCAACCGTCCGGCAATCAAGTCAGGTGAGCCAGTGAGATGCACAAACTGAACACGTGGATTAGCCGCCGCCAGTTCGGTGCGGTATTTAGCCTTCAAAGCCGAACAGGTCAGTACGGTCAACTTGTTTTCGGCAAGCGAGCGGAGGACAATTTTGTGCAGCGTTGCCAGCCAAGGTTCGCGATCAGCATCGGTTAGCGGAATGCCAGTGCGCATTTTGGTGATGTTTTCGGGTGGATGAAAATCATCACCTTCGAAAAGGGCGGCCCCGGATTTTTCAGCGAACAGCCGGGCAACGGTCGTCTTGCCGCTGCCAGATACACCCATGAAAATCAAGACCACCGGCTGCGTTGGCGCTGGACAGTTCACATGATTTTTAACTTCGGCAAATCTTGCGAATCAATCAATCCGACCGGTTCCTGCTTCGCGTTCACGACGATCAAATCGTCAATGTTGCGTTCATTGAAGATTTTCAAAGCTTCGGTGGCCAGCGCATTTTCTGTGATGCAGATCGGCTTGGGCGTCATCACGGTTTTTAACGGTTGCAGGAGCAGGTTATCACCACTGGCCATATGACGGCGAAAATCACCGTCGGTAAATACCCCCACCAGTTTGCCGCGCTGATTGATCACGCTCAAGCTGCCAGACTTGGCCTTGGTCATCACCAACAAGGCTTCCTTCACTGACAAATTTTCTGGAGCAATGGCATTGCGGTTGCCGGTGCGCATGATTTCGCCGACCCGAAGGAGCATCGCGCGGCCGATCGCCCCGCTCGGATGATGTTTCGCAAAATCGCGCTGAGTAAAACCGCGCGCTTGCAACACAGCCATAGCCAGGGCATCCCCCATCACGAGCATCGCTGTTGTGCTACTGGTTGGTGCGAGGTTGAACGGGCAGGCTTCTTTTGAAACTTTGACGTTCAACGAAATATCACTGTGTCGAGCGAGTGATGACTTGGCGTTGCCGGTGAAAGAAATTATCTTCACTGAAAAACGTTTAAATGCTGGCAGCAGATTAAGCAGTTCATCCGATTCACCCGAATAGCTCAAGGCGAGTATGATGTCGCCGTCATTGACGATTCCCAGGTCACCATGCAGCGCATCCACGCTGTTGAGCACGACACTGGTTGAACCGGTGCTGGTCAGGGTCGCGGCGATTTTGGTGCCGATATTGCCGGATTTGCCGATGCCAACGATGACAATCTTTCCGCGCTGCTTTAACGCGGCAATGATCGTTTCAACCGCATCGCTAAACGCCGTGTCAAGCTGGGCCCGGACGGCCCGGAGCGCGGCTAGTTCGATGTCGAATACTTCGCGAGCTTTGGCCAGATGATTCACGTGACAACAATGCGGGAAAGCCCGTTTTAATTCAATTGTGAATAACGCCTGCGCAACGCGGGGGGTTAATTGTCAGAACGCAGATTTTATCACGCCGCCATCCACACGCAGGGCGCTCCCATTCGTCGCGGACGAGAGTGGGCTGCACACATAGGTCACCAGGTTGGCGACTTCTTCGGTGGTGGCAAAGCGTTTGAGGATCGAGGTGGGACGGATTTTTCCAAAAAATTCTTTTTCAAATTCAGCGAACGGCTTGCCGCCGCTTAATTTACTGACGAACTCATCCACGCCGTCGGAACGGGTTGGGCCGGGCAGAACAGAGTTCACGGTGACGCCGGTGCCGGTGGTTAATTCTGCCAGTCCGCGCGCGACGGCAATCTGGGCCGCTTTGGTCATGCCGTAATGGATCATTTCGGACGGGATTTGCAAACCGCTTTCGCTGCTGATGAAAACGATGCGTCCCCAATTGCGTTGCTTCATCCCGGGAAAATAAGCGCGACTCAAGCGCACACCGCTTAAAACGTTTACCTCGAAAAAACGCTGCCAGTCGGTGTCGGGAATTTCCTCAAACGGTTTGGGTTCAAAAATACCGAGGCTATTGACGAGGATTTCAACGTTGGGAAATTGTTGAACGAGCGCAGCCGCCACTTGGGCATCAACCAGATCACCAGCGAACGACTCCAGCCGGGCGTCCGGGACGGTGGTGCGAATTTTTGTTGCCGCCTCCGCGAGGGATTTTTCACTGCGTCCATTGACGATGACGCGCGCACCTTCGCGGGCGAGGGAGGTGGCGATGGCGAGGCCGATGCCCTTGGTTGAGCCAGTGACGAGCGCCAGTTTGTTTTCCAATTGCAGATTCATAGTGAAATGAAACTGCCTGCTAAAAAGTGTTTGTCAAATGGCTTAAAGCTCCAAACACTAACCTCCAAGCTTAAAACTTATTCTACGTTCGGATATGACCCGAGGATTTTCACGAAGTTACAATGTTTGCCCAGTTCATTAATGGCTTTGGCGACTTTGATGTCTTGAAAATGTCCGGCACAATCAATGAAGAAGAAATATTCCCACGCCTTGCGCTTGCTGGGGCGTGACTCAATTTTCGTCATGTTGATTTTGAAACGACGGAAAGCGGCGATGGCGGAATGGAGCGCGCCGGATTTGTCGGCCACACTCACCATCAAACTGGTGCGGTCGTCACCGGTGGGCGGGCTGCATTGCCGGCCCAGTACCAGAAAGCGGGTGGCGTTGGCAGCGTTGTCCTGGATATCCTGAGCCAGAATTTTTAAACCATATTTTTCAGCGGCCAGGGTGCCGCCCAGGGCGGCGGCAAATTTTTCCTTCGCTGCCAGTTCGGCGGAACGCGCATTCGATGAGGTCTCGACGATTTCCACGCGCGGCAAATTTTTTGCGAGCCAGCCACGGCACTGCGCCAGTGACTGGGGATGGACATAAAGCTTTTTGATTTTCGCCAGCGAGGAATTGCTCATCAGGCATTGCTGGATGCGCAACACGATCTGCGAAACGATCTTCAGATCGCTGTCCACGAACATATCGAGCGTATGCGTGACGACGCCTTCCGTGGAGTTTTCCACGGGCACAACGCCATAGTCGGCGGATTTTTTGGCGACCTCGGTGAAAACGTCCGGGATGGTTTTCTGCGCGGAATAATCCAGGCTGGCGCCAAATTTCTGGATCGCGGCCTGATGCGTGAACGTCGCTTCCGGCCCGAAATACGCGATGGTCATCGTCTTTTCAAGCGCGAGCGCACTGGACATGATCTCGCGGTAGATGGAGCGCAGTTGAGCGTTGGTGATGGGGCCGGAATTATGGCCGCAGACACGTTCAAACACGGCGCGTTCGCGGTGCGGCGCGTAAATTTCCTCGCCAGCTTTCAATTTGATTTCACCGATGGCAAGGACTTGCTGTGTACGTTCATTGAGCAACTTGACGATTTGTGCGTCGAGCCGGTCAATCGCCTGGCGATGTTCGGAAATGTTCAAAGTATGGGAAGAATGCTGAATTATGCGGGAAGAATCAAATCTGTTTCACTGGTTTAATTCATTGACTTTGCCCGTAAAAAATCTATTTTCAGCACTCCTAAATTTAATGCGGGAACCGCTGGAGCGGTTTTGACCCGCCTCGAAAGGAAGTGAGTATAATGACTGAGATTAAATTAAAAAAAGGTGAACCTGTGGATCGCGCATTGCGCCGGCTGAAGAAAAAAGTCGATCGCGAAGGCACGTTGAAAGTTATCCGCAGCCGCCGGCAATTCGAAAAACCCAGCGCCGTTCGTCGTCGCAAGGAAAAGGTTGCCCGTTTCTCCGCCATGCTCGCCGCGCGCCACGCCGACGATTAGGCCTCATTTGTGACTTCAAAATCCGCGTTCATCCGATTACGATGGGCGCGGATTTTTTATTTGCCAAAACTAGAACCAAAACCGTGCGCCCAGCGCCCCAGGCCTGAAGCCTAATTTAAAATGTATTCGTTCTCAACTTGCTGGAATTCCCACCGCCACACTGATGGCCGCGCCATGTTGCGCGAAATCCGCGATCTCGGTTTTGAATACGCCGAACTCAGCCACGGCATTCGCTTGAGCCTGGTGCCCGGCATCCTCGAAGCCGTCGCGGCGGGCGAGATCAAGATTTCAACACTGCATAATTTTTGTCCGCTGCCGATCGGTGTGGAAAAAGCGTCGCCAAACCTCTATGAGTTTTCCTCAGACCGCTCGCGCGACCGCGAACTTGCCCTCAAGCACACGCTTAAGACCTTTGAATTTGCCGTGCATGTGAAAGCTGCGCTTGTCGTGCTACATCTCGGCAGTATGGAACTAAAAGATTACGGCGGCAAACTGGAGGAGATGCTGGAAAGTGGTGAAAAGGGTTCGCCAAAATATCAAAAATTACTGGCGGAAGCGGTCGCAAAACGGGAGGCGAAGAAAAAAAATGCCGTAGCCAACCTGTACGACTCTTTGAAAAAAATCGTGCCGGAAGCAGAAAAACTAGGATTGAAGCTTGGCTGCGAAAACCGGGAAGCCGTCCAGGAAATCCCGCTGGAATCCGATTTCGAAAATTTTCTCCGCGATTTTCCCAGCCCGGCCATCCATTACTGGCATGATTGCGGCCATGCCCAGATCAAACAGAATCTAGGCTTCATTAACCACACGGAATTTCTCAGCAAGCTCGCGCCACGACTCGCGGGTTTTCATATCCACGACGTGCAACCTCCGGCCCGGGACCATTGTCCGCCGGGCTCCGGGGATATTGATTTCACTGCGCTCAAACCGTTCGTGAAACCGGAACACATCAAGGTGTTTGAATTAAGCCCGCGCGTACCGGCGGAATCCGCCTTGAGAGGCATCGCACATGTAAAAGCCATCTGGGGCGGGGAATGATTCGCAGAGTTCCGTTTATTCATATCCGAGTAACAAAGCGTTGCTCGTCACCAGAATGTGGGAAAATCAGAAGTTTTTTTCCATTGGGCAACGTGATCAAGCCAACTGGTGTATTGGAAAATAATGACAATAATTCATTGTCAGTCAGGTAATGAATGGCAGTGTCCGGTTTGATGGCCGGGGTCAGCGAAGCCTGAAACGTTGCGGATTTTTGGTTTTTTTCCATCCGCCAAAATATGACCGTGCCCATTAAAACCACTAACAACGTCAAACCAGCCTGTTTGACTGCGCGCCAGTGACGGCGCCGGCGGAGTATTTGTCCGGCGGCAAATAAAGTGGCTTGTTGCCGGTTTTCCTCGGCGAGCAGGGCATCAAGCAATCGTTGCTTTTCAGGTCTCATGGGAAAGTCCTCGCTTGATCAATGAGCGCAATTTTGTGCGCGTCCGTTCGAGTTGACTGGAAACGGCTTTCGGTGTGATGCCTAATCGTTCGGCGATTTGCTTGTGGCTTAAGCCATCAAAATAAAACCATTCAACCAGCCGTTGTTCTTCCTCGTTCAGCGCCAGCAAACTGGTATCGAGGCATTTTTCCAGAAATGAATCCGGCTCGCTGATTTTCTGCAAGTCCGGCAAATCAGCCAGGCTCACCATCGCCATTTGCCGTTGTTGCTGCCAGAGTTTCGTAAGTTGTTGCCGGGCGACGCGTGCCAGCCAGTTCCACAAATGATCATCACTTTCAACGCAACGCAGTTTCGCTGCGGCGGTCACAAATGTCGATTGTACGGCATCCTGAGCCAGCATTTCGCTGCCGCGGCTGAATACTAACGCAAAACGAAGCAGGCGCGCATGGTAACGATTGTATAATTGCTGGAACGCCGCCGCATCGCCGCGCGCCACGGCGGCAGAAAGTTGCCGGGCAATCGTATCGGCATCTGGCGGCGTAGTTTGAATGAAAGGTGCTTCCACAGGCTGGCGCAATGCTGGCTCCTGCATTAGCAGCGGAATGATGTTGGTGGCAATAGCCATTCAATTTATTTTATCCCGGCGGTGTTTGCCGGTGAACTGGAGGCGAAAGCGAGCTTTTGTTTCAGAGCTTGAAGCGTTTGTTGAGCGAGCTCAATTTGCGCAGAAGTGCCGGAAACGATGAGTAGTTGAGCCGGTAAATAAATCTGAACCTGGCCGGTGCTGTCATTTGAATAATTCGCGCAGACAGTGTCTTGGTTGTGCGAGGTCACGATATGGGTTTGCGAGAGGCCGCCACTGTCCCAAACGTGAGCGATGGTATCAACAACGTTGCTCGAATTATCCAGACGCAAGATATCCCCGACAAAGAAAACCATCCGCTTGATTTGCTGGGCCGGTGGCATGTCTTGTGACAAGACCGAGAGCAAAACAGTAGGCCGGTGGCCATTCATGAATAATTTCCACCGCACGGGAACATTTCCGGCTTCAAACTGTAAGTTCATGGCATTAAATACTTCCGTTGCGGTCACCGTTTTCAGTTGCAATGTCACTGTGATGGAACGGAAATCAAACTCGGGCATACCGCTCAAGGATTTATTAAGGTCAGGGAATATTATGTCGAAGTGATTGGTGAAATTTTCCTTTAACTGGCGCGCAATTTCAGGAAGTGGAAGACCAGTAAAGTTGATTTCAGACATTGAATAACCTGTGTCGCCCCAACTTGGATCTATCCATTGAACGGGAGATGCCACCGGCAAGCCAGTGGCCGGATCAAGGGTTTCAGGGATATTCCCATTATTCGTCTGAGCGGTTGCCACGGTAATGGAAGTGATGAAAAGTAAAATGGCTGCCACAACGCACACTTGCAGTTTGTTTTTCATAAAAATTCGGGTTTAGCTTTATCTGTTCACCCAGCATTAGCCAAAATCAACAAAAATGCCTCGAATTATTTGTGATCATTGACAGTTTTTTGAAATTTATTTAAAGGCATGGGCTGGTAGCAGCTGTTTGTGATTGCCGCAAAAGCGTGCTTTTCAAAGCAAACACGGCGGATGCAGAGCGTTTTTTTAAAAAGCGACTTTTAAATCAGGTTTCAATTTAATCTATTTCAATGGCTCCAAATATATTTTGCGGATTTCAATGTCTCCGCCTTCACTTTGGATGCCAATCAAACCGGAAGTCACGGTGCAGCCGGTGATGGTGTTCAACTGCTTGCCGTTGATGACGGCCTTAACTTCATTGCCCGTACAGATCGTGACGTTGGTGTTCCATTCGCCGACCGGTTTTTCATTCGCGGTGCCATGCAACGCCACGGGCGTGTTGGCGTCCTTGCCCAAAGCCAGATGTTCCCGACACTCGACACCTGCCATGACGAACAGATCGCCTTGATGCCCGGACTTGCCCTGGTTTTGGATGCATTGCGGCCAGACTTGCCCCGGCTTTTGGATATGAACCAGCACACCGGTGTTATCGGTCTTGGGCGTGATTTTGATAAAACGCCATTCAACCGTGAGAACGTAATTACTATAGGCTTGCGAGGTATAGAGATAGCCGGTCGGGTGGCCGGTGCAATGGATCAAGCCATTCGTCACGCTCCAGGTTTGCGCCGGATCGGCTTGGTCTTTCATGCAAAAACCAAATCCGGCGAAATCCCGGCCATTGAAAAGTTCAACGTGACTCGTAGGCGTGAGGTCTGCCTGCGCGGGAGCGGTTGAAGCAAGGATCAAAGCAGATAACAGCGTGGCGGCGGTTCTCATTTTGGGAAAAGTAAGCAGGGAACTTGCGCGGAACAAAGTTTTTAAGCAACCGGATTTTATTCCGTCGTGAGCGCGAGGAAGATTTTTATAACCTGTGCCTCGACCATTTCTGGAGTCAGGGCGCGGAGACATTCGTTCGGTTTTTCAAAATGACACGTTGATTTCAGGCAGGGTGAGCAGGGTAGGTCGAGTCGCAGGACGTTTGCCAGCTGGCCATAGGGGCCGGTACGACGCGGTTCGGTTGGGCCAAATAGACCGATGATGGGTTTGCCGAGCGCGGCGGCGGCGTGCATCGGGCCGGTATCATTGGTGACCATCAACTCGCACCGGCGAATTCCTTCGATCATTTCCGGCAGGGATGTCGCGCCGCAAAGGTTCAGGCAGCGTGATGGTTCGGCACGGGCGATGACCTCACCGAGCGGCTGGTCATCCTTGCTGCCAAAGATGGCGAAACGTGCTTCCGGAAACCTGGAGGCTAGGGCCGAAACGAGCCGGGCAAAATATTCGGCAGGCCAACGCTTATTGTCCCAGCGCGCGCCGGGCTGTAGCGCGATCCAACGCGGTGCAGGCTGGGCGGGAATTTCCCCGGTGGATTTTTCAGCGTCGCCAAACCATTTGCGATTCACTTCGGCGGCAATCAATGGTCGTTCGGGCAGCCAAGTAAAATTATTATGCACGGGCACGCCCAAGGGCGGCAGTACGGAGAGATACCAATCCACGGCATGGGTGTGGAAACTTTTACGCGGCACGGCGACATCGTAAAAGCCGCGGGCGCCTTCGCGGGCTTCGTCAAGGCCGATAAGAAAGCCGCCCCGTGCCAGCCACGCAAATGCGCCACTGCGCAGGAGACATTGAAGATCAATGACGAGATCAAATTTCTGGGCGCGCAGCCAGCGGATGCTGGCGAACATTTCCGGCCAATGTTTGGGTTGGCCCCAGCGTTTGCGTTCGAAGCGGACGATGCCGGCCAGGTCAGGATCACCCTCCAGCAACGGCGTGAGCGAGGCGTCCAGCCACCAGAAGATTTCGGCGCGCGGAAATTTTAGTTTCAACAAACGCAGCACCGGCAACGCCTGCAAAACGTCGCCGAGCGAACTGGGCTTGAGGATGAGGATTTTCAAACCAGGATGAAAGTTGAATTATGAATGATGAAAGTTTCGCTGCCAAAACGGGATTGGACTCGGAAAATTTCACGCTTCATAGTTCATACTTCTACCTTCCGTAAGCCAGCCGCTCCGCCAGCCGTTCCGGCAGACCGGCTTCACGGATTTTGGCCTGGGCGGCGGCAATGTCGTATTCGAGGCGGCGCAATTCAATCGTGCCAGCGTCCAGGTCATAGATGACGTAGGCTGCCTTGGGATTGTTGTCACGCGGCTGGCCGACCGCGCCGACGTTGATGAAATATTTCTTGGCCGGATCAACCTTGAATTTGGAATAGGTTCCACCGCGCACGACGGTATCGCGCATGAACGCGACGGGAACATGCGTGTGGCCAAAGAAACACATCTGGGTGGTCTGGTATGGAAAACTGGCCGAGGCGGCGAGTTTGTCGAAGACATAACCCCAGCGGTCCGGCGCGTCGAGCGTGGCATGGACCATGGTGAAGTTCGCCGCCATGCGGGAATACTTCAGTTCACGCAGCCATTTTTTGTCGTCGTCGGAAAGCTGGTTGCGCGTCCAATGCACGGCATCGGCGGCGTGCGGGTTGAATCCTTCAAGATGATCGTTGGAGGAACAGTATTCGTCGTGGTTGCCCTTGACGGTCGGAATGTTCATGTCCCGGACGATCTGCAAACATTCTTTGGGGCGCGCGTTGTAGCCGACGACGTCGCCGAGGCAGACGATATGCGTGGCGTTTTGTGCACGGATGTCTTCCAAGACGACTTGAAAGGCGTCAATGTTTCCGTGGATGTCTGCGATAATGGCGTATTTCATTTACTACTAGCGGGCGATTTCAAAATTACGAAATGCATTTTGCGCTTCTGACCATTTTACACGCTCATCCTGAATAAAGCCAGCAAGACCTGCATCCCGGAGCGCAGCGCGAAAATCCTCCAATTCCGCGCGGGCGCCTTCCACGATCAACTCGACGCGTCCGTCGGGCAAATTACGGATCGTGCCCACCAGTTCAAAACCGGCGGCGACCTGCTTGGCGGTATAGCGAAAACCAACGCCCTGCACGCGACCGGAATAATGGACCATCATCCGGTGGCGGGGCGGGCGGTTTTCAGTTGGCGGCACTGCGGCATGAAGCCAAAGGCGGCAACGGGGTGCAAATGTTTTTTCAAAAAATTGCCAGGTTTGAAAAATAACGCTTGTTCATTTTCGATGAAAGCGGTAAAGACGATTTGGCGCGCAGCGCTTTAATTTTGTGATCGGTTTGATTACAAGAATCTGTCCCGACGACGGGCAATGTGAAAATTTTTGATAAATTTTTTGATTTATGTTTGACGCGTGCGAAGATTTGACATAATTCAATCTCCCGCCAGCAAGTATCAGGCTTGAAAAACAGTCCTGAAGCGGCGGCGAAGCACAAAGAGAATGTTAAATACCAAGTCATTTTTGACCATTGATTTTGGAGCGGGAAGCTTAAAGCTCGCTGAATTTGAAATCAATGAGGCGGGTGGATTATGTCTCAAGGATTTTACCATCAAGCCATTGGGGCCGGATGGGGCGCAGGAAGCGTCGCGTGAAAAAGTGATTCTGGCCGCCTTGCAGGGGGTCATCGCAGAGCGCAGCATCAAGTCCAAGAGCGTTAATGTGTGCGCGCCTGGCTTCCACGTTTTCTCCAAGTTTGTCAAGCTCCCGCCAGTTGACGCCAACAAGGTCAGTCAGATCATTCAATACGAAGCACAACAAAACGTGCCGTTCCCGCTGGCGGAAGTCGTTTGGGATTACCAGATCCTCGGCACGGCGGCGAGTGGCGAGCTGGAAGTTTTGCTGGTCGCGATCAAATCGGAAATCGTCGAAGGTCTTTTTCGGGCGGCTGAACAGTGCAAGCTGAAATTGCAGTTGTGCGATGCGTCGCCGGCGGCGCTGGCCAACGCCTTCAAGTTCAATTACGGTGAATTGGATGATTGTACGATGCTCTTGGACATCGGCGCCAAGACAAGCAACCTGTTATTCTTCGAGAAAGGCAAGGTTTTCTCCCGCAGCATCAACTTGGGCGCCAACGCGATCACGCAAGATTTTGCGAATGAATCAAAATTAAAGTTCGATGAGGCGGAACGGATCAAGATTGCCGAAGGTTTTGTGAGTTTGGGCGGCGCGTATGAAGAGCCGGATAACCCGCATCAGGCGGCGATCTCCAAGATTGCCCGCCAATTCATGACCAAACTGCATATTCAGGTCAATCAAACCATGCAGTTCTATCGCGGCCAGCAGGGTGGTTCCGCTCCGCAACGCTTATTTTTATCCGGTGGCGCCAGCATCATGCCTTATACGGCGCAATTTTTTGCCGAAAAATTGAATGTGCCGGTTGAATATTTCAACCCGTTCCGCAATGTTCAAATCGATCCGTCGGTGAACTTGGAAGATCTTTCCCGCGTTGCCCATTCACTGGGCGAAGTGGTCGGTCTGGGTTTGCGCAATCTGGCGAACTGCCCGATTGAGATGAACTTGATGCCGGAAAGCACCTTGCGCTGGCAGGCGCTTAACAAGAAGAAGCCTTTTCTGATCGCTTCAGTTTTCAGCTTGGTCCTGGTGGCTTTGGCGATAGGTTTTCTGTTCCATAAGCTGGCGGTTAACAAGCAGCGTGAAATTGAGAAGCTTGAGCCGCAGGTGACGGCCAAAAACACTCAATTTGATAGCTTTGACAAGGCTTATAAGAAGATGCAGAAGTCGCAGAAGGAAGCCGGCCAGATCACGACTTTATTGCAACAACGCTATTATTGGGGTGATTTTCTGTCTGAAATACGCAATGCGCTGATCCGTTCGGAAGGCAGCATCAAGAAAAAAGTTGCGGTCCAGAAGCCGGGTGCTGAAGCTGGTGTTTGGGTGGAGCAAATGATTGCGGCGCCAAATCTCGGCGTGGGTGCGGCCGTCCCCAATGGTCCGGGCATGCCGCCGCCAAATTATTATCGTCCGGAGCCCGGCGCGGTGCCCCCGCCTGGTGGTGCCCCAGATGCCTCTGCTGCTGGCGTGAATCCCAACATGATTACGCTGGTTTGCCGCGCAGTCCGGCTCCAAAATGCGGATTTGCCGGATAGTGAAATCGCTTTTACGGTGCAAAATGAAATCAGGAACTCGCCGCTCGTTGATCCAAAAGCAACGATGCTGGCGGGACAAATCACGCCGGATGATTCGAATGGTACTTTTACTTTTACCATCACGGTGACGCCGCTGAATCCGTTGACTTTTTGATATGGGCTGGATTAAACGCAATTTATTTTTCGTGATCGGGGGTGCCATTGCTTTGGTGCTGCTGGGCGCGTCCGGCTTTTATATTTACCAAGGCTGGTCTCTTAATTCAGAGAAAGCTGGAAAGCTGGACGAATTATACCAAACGCTAAAAACCTTGGGTGACAAACCGTTGGGGCCAGGTTTGGGAGGCACAAATACAGCCATTGCCAAGAGACAGGACAGGCAATTGCGCGACTGGATTGCTTCAACGAGCGGCTACTTTCAAGTCATCGCCCCAATTCCAGCTTCCGGCGTCACCGATGAAACCTTTGCGGCCGCCCTGCGGCGGACAATTGGCCAATTGCAAAAAGAAGCCGCCGCCGCCAGCGTCTTGTTGCCGCCGCAATACAGTTTCTCCTTCGAAGCCGAAGGTGGCGCGGCTCGCCAGATGGTCCGGTTTTCACCCGAAGGACTTGCCCCGCTCGCAGCGCAGCTGGGTGAAGTGAAGACGATTTCTGAAATCGTCTTTTCTGCCCAGGTGAATTCGTTGGATGCGATTCAACGGGTGAAGGTCTCAGCGGATGATTTAAGCGGCGCGGCGGGAGATTATATTGACGAAACGCCCATCACAAATGATCTGGTCGTGGTCACACCCTATGTGGTGACCTTCCATGGTTTCACGCCGGAACTCGCGCGGGTCATCAGTGCTTTTGCCGCTTCAAAAAACGCTTTGATCATTAAGGCGATCAACGTTTCGCCGGCCGGGGCTGCCGGCAGCGACGTGATGACGCCGGACATGCAGCCCGGGATGCGTCCCAGCCTGCCGCCGGGTAGTCCGGGCGGGTATTACCCTCCCAACCGCGGTTATCTGCCGCCGGGAACAACTTTTCCGGCCGCGATGAACAAGGGCGGTTTGCAAACGATTTTGAAGGAGCAGCTGTTGCGGATCACAGTGGAAGTGGAGATCGTAAAACTGTTGCCTAAGAGTTAAATGGACTTTATCAAAAAAAATTACGAAAAGATTCTGCTCGGCTTGGTGCTGGCGGGGTTGATTGGCGTGCTGGTCTTCATGTTTTTTTACATCACCGCCGACCAGCAAACGATGAGCGACCGGTCAAGCGGCTATATCAAAAGAACCAGCAAGACGCTGGATGATCTGAGTTTGGCGGCCCAAAGCAATGCGGTCATCAGGCTGCAATCGCCTTACGTTCTGGATTTCAACACCGCCAACAAGTTGTTTAATCCGGTGGAATGGCAAAAGGAACCGGACGGCACCTTGCTAAAGATCAGCAGCAACAAAGTTATCGGTCCCGGCGCCGTGGTGGTGACGAATATTGATCCGCTTTATCTCATCCTGACTCTGAATTCGGTGGCGACCAATGAATTGGGTGTGCGCTATGTGATCGGGGTGGAAAAACAGGCGGAGAAATCTGTATCCAAGCGCCGCCCGCAATCGCGTTATGTTTCCAAGGGTGATAAAAACGATACATTTCAACTTGTTGAAGTGAAGGGAGCTCCGGAAAATCCTGACGCCTTGATCGTAAAATTAAATGATTCCGGCGAGTCAGCCACGATTCTGCCCAGTCAGCCATTTAAACGGGTGGACGACTATGCCGCTGATTTTCGTTATGACCCGGAAAAAAAAGTATTTCATGACCGGCGCGTCGGTGATAGAGTCGCGTTCGGTGGTGCTGATTATGTTGTTGTCGAAGTCAGCTCTAATCAGCTAACTTTGGCCGACCAGTCAAATCAGAAAAAAACCTCTTTGCCAATTACTCCCTGACTGATAAATATTTTATATTCAATTTAGTTGATTCCTGATGAACCTGATTTTGCCATGATAAAAGCCACACATATTTCCATCGGACTTGCTGCGCTACTTGCTTTTCCAGCCATTGCGCCTGCGCAAGAGAGCGCCATCAATATGGCGACGCAACAATCCGTAATCAATCAGGCCAACAGCATTGTGCTGCGCCAAAAATTGGTGGACGCGCAAGCTGCGGTCCAACAAGGCGACATTGTGGGCGCGGCCAAACTCTATCAAGAATGCGTCACACTGGCGCAAAAGATTGGATCTGGCATCGGCACCGAGACGGCTCAGGCCGTGGCCGGTTTGGCCAGCACTTCACTGGCCTTGGCGCGCGAAGCCCAGAGCGTCGGCGATTTATATGAAGCGGATGTTCGCGTTCGCCAGGTCCTGCAGGCTGATCCAAAGAACGCGGAAGCCAACGCTTTCAAAAAGCAGAATGATGCGTTATTGGCGGCGAATAAGGGAAAATATCCGTCACAAGCGGTGATGGAGCAAGTGCCGGCCATTCTCAACGAAAAAGCGGACGCCGGCACTTTGGTGCAGGACGGCAAGATTTTCTATGAAATGGGCAAGGTTGAGGAAGCGGAAGCAAAAATGAATGAAGCTTTGAAGATTGACCCCGGTAATACCGCTGCCATTTATTATTTGAAGCTCATCAAACAGGCCAAATTTATCCGTGCGAATAGCCAGCACGGAGTGGATACCCAGCAACGGATGCTGCAGATTGAAAAACGTTGGGTATTGCCAACCACCAGTGCGCAATTGCCCTCACCCAATCCGTATGCGACCAATTCCTTGACGTACACGGGAGCCGGCCGGCAAGTCATCATTGACAAGTTGAATCGGATTCGGTTGGAGAATGTTTCCTACGACGGGCTGCCTTTGAGTGAAGTGCTCAAGCAATTGGCTGAACGGTCCAAACTGCGTGACCCCGAGCACAAAGGCATTAACTTTTTGATCAACCCGAATCCAGATCAATCCGGTCCGCCAGTGGCGGCGAGCGGGCAAGGTGGGAATAATTTCTTGAATGCGGCCGTGCCGGTCGCGGCAACGGGCGCGATTGATCCGGCCACTGGATTGCCAATAGCCACGCCTGCGGGTGGGGGTGGGGGTGCTGAAGCCGTTGACATTGGTTCAGCCGTGACGGTAAAACTGAATCTTGATGATGTTCGTCTGGCTGATGTCTTGGATTCCATCGTGATGGTGGCGGAACATCCGCCCGGTCATCAAATTAAATATTCCATCCAAGATTACGCCGTGGTTTTCACCGATAAAGGCGCCGAAACACCTCAACTTTTCATGCGTGCTTTCAAGGTGGATCCAAACACCTTCTATTCCGGCCTCGAAAGCGTTGGCGCCACCAGCTTCGGCAGTTCTTCAGGCAGTCAGGGTGGTACAGGCGGTTCCAGTGGCGGCGGTGGTAGCAGTGGTCAAAATACTGGCGGTGGTGTTGTCGGCGTGGTAAATGCCTTTGCTGGTGCCGGCCAAATCCGCAGTCAGGCTACCCAAGGTCAAGGCGGCGGCGGCGGCGGCGGCGGTGGAACTGGTCAGGGAGCTGCCAATCCTCTGAATGCCGGTCAACCTGGCCAAGCTGGCGGTGGCGGTGGTAATAATCAAAATGATGGTGGCCTTAATTACATCACTCAAATCACACTTGCTGCGCAAGTCAGTGCGGCGGCTAGGAATTTCTTCACCACATTGGGTGTCAATTTGACTGCCCCGGCGGGTAAAGCGGTATTTTTCAATGATCGTTTGGGTTTATTGTTCGTGAAAGCGACCGAAGATGATTTGGATACAATTGATCGGGCCATTCAGACCTTGAATCAGGTGGCGCCGCAGGTTCACATCAAATCGCGCTTTATTGAAGTATCACAACAAGATGACAAAGCA
>DASYEY010000274.1:0-4479 GCA_036498725.1 Verrucomicrobiia bacterium
GAATTCCAGAAACATGTTAAAGCCGTATAAAGGTGTTAAAAGCCGTATATATCAAGGCTTTACGTGAGAGAACGGGCCGAAGTGGCAGCACGCTGCCAATTCCAGAAGAAAATCCGCAAAAGGGGCCTGTTTGAAATCCTCTGACCTCATTTTCAGGGAAAAACTCATTCGGAAAAGTGACGCTCCTCGTCCGTTGGATCGTCAGGAAACTGCGGAACAGTCAAAGTGATTTCGAAGCCGGATGGCAGTCCCACCGACTGGCCGTCCGGAACCTCATAGGTAGCGGTAATGGGATCGATGACCTTGCCGAGATCGAGGAGTTTCCCATCATCAGGACCGCCCTGAACTTCAAAAAACATCTGCGCCCCGGCATCCGCTAAAATCTTGGTGACTTTTGCCATAATTAAAACATGGTTAACTGGTCATTATCCGGCTGTTTTTTTGCCGGTTTCCTGCCCGAATTCCTATGGGCATTTAACGAGCGCTGTGCCATCGCCATTACGTCCACCGTTTTGTCTTCGGGCTTTACCGTGCCAAGATTCGCCATGGTATGCAATGCCAGGTTCCGGACGGCCTTCGCTTCAGTGTAATAGTCCTCCCAATGATGTTGCCAATGATCCTGGACGCATTTCATCAAATACCCCGGCCAATATCGGACGGCAGCGGTGTTCCCCTTGCTTTTGATATCGTCGAAAATCCCCTGCATGATTTCCACGTAGCGCCCTGGCGGAAGGGTGAAATGCTTGCGATTGCAAATAAAATGAGCAGGCCAAAGGACGACGTTTTTCCTGATCCAGTTGAAATCCTGCGCCCATTGTTTGGGAGGCACGTCGCCGCAAAACTGGCCGCGAATTTTCCGCATCATTTGAGCGACGATCTCGCCGGACAATTCCTGCTTTGGATGGTGGTCAGTCTTCGGTTTCATTGCGCAACTCGGCCCGAATTTCCATCCAGAGATGTCCAAGCATATTTTTTCCCTCGCGGTTTTCACCCCACCCCCAAAAACCATCCCGCCAAGAATTTTCACAAAGAAAGCGATCCTCTGTTTCCAGAAGTTTTCTGAGCACGTATTCATGCTGGAGCGCCTTCGCCCGTAGAATTTCCCTCATAAAAACCACCTTCACCGCGTCCCAGTCTTTGCGTCGTTTAGCACGTTTTTTCTCCGCCAATTTGAACGCATCGTGAGCAGAACGCGCGAAGCGGATTTCATGGGCTGTTGTTGATGACGTGTCGCTGAACTTTCTCCAGTGGTAAGCGTGTTCGGCGGTTTGGAAATCCCGGCCAAAGACATCAACATTAAATGCTGAGAAGTTCGACAAGACGTAAAACTCTTGTTCATAAAAAAACACTTCTCCATCGGTATCTAGCGTTAGTTTGTTTGTTTTCATAATCGGATTAATTTCCCGGCACAGCGGGCATGTAGATAAAACCGGCGCGCTTCTTGCGACACCACATGAGCGCGAGGTTTGCCGTCGTGAATCGCGGATGGGTTTTTTCAAAGGACTTGCCTTTTCGCGTCACAAGGACAGCGGTTTTCTGACCTTCCGTGTAAAACATCGTCTGTGAATTTTGCCCGAACAGGTTCGGGTCTATTTGCGGCTGGCTCATTGGCTTCACTTTGGTTAAGGGTTTAGTTCATCTTGAAATAACGTCGGCTCTCCCGGCCCATCCAGCGACCGACCGGGATCGAAACACCATTGCCGATCATCTTATAAGCGGCGCGCGGGCTGCATGGGAAAAGGAACGAATCAGGCACGCCTTGCAGCCGGGCGTATTCCCGAACGCTATAAGGCCGCACGCCGAGCTTGGCGCGGCGATCCACAACCAGGCGCGTGGATACATCCTTCGAATAGTGAGCGACGCAAGTCGGCGCAATATCCCCGCGTGCGGGATCGCTGATGATTGGCAGATCGCGATATTTGCCGTTGATGCGCTTTTTGACGTAGCGCGGGATTTCCACTTCGGGATTTTCCTCAAGGATATCCTTCAGAGCGATGCGGCTGCGGCTCGTCGGCTTGTTCCACTGAAAGGGGCGGCGCGAGCCGACGAGAATCAATCTGTCGCGGCGCTGTGGCAGCCAAATTTGAGACGAGACCGGGCAAAACACCGTCACGTAGTAATCCGGCAAACGGCTCATGGCCTCCATCACGACCGGGAACTTCCGCATCCCAGGCACGTTCTCCAGCCAGAAAATTTCCGGACGCTTCAACGCGATGTGCCGGAAGGCATGCAGATAGAGAACGTCGCCCACGCGCTTGCCGTGGACGGCGGCGATCTCCGCATAACGGTTGCATGGGTAAGTGAAAACCATCACATCACAATCGGACTGATCGAAGGCAAGCTTGTGCTGAAGGTCACATTGCACAATCGGGTGAGAAAAATTGGCGCGGGCCGTCTCGCAGCAAACTGAATCAATTTCGAAACTCTGACCGAGTTGAACGCCTGATTGCTCAAGGCCAATATCGACCAGACCGCAGCCGGAAAAATAGGTGTTAACGACTGGCGTCATAAACTCTTAACCAGAAAACCTACCGCCTTCGGCCAGCCCTCAATGCCGAGCCGGGAAGGATGCGGATCATGGACCGTCTCGAAAATCACTTTGTTGTTTTCGGAGTCGTGATCGACCCTGCCGACGACCGAATGCCAAAAAGCTCCGCGTGGACTTTTGCCGGTGATGACGCACAAACGATTGCGCATTGCATACATCGGATAAGACGCGGCAACGTCCAACCTGACCTCTAAATAAAAAACGCCATGAGGGACCAGCGCCATCTGCGTTGTGTCATACCACTCTTCTTCGCTCGGAATGATGGGGAGCGTTTCAATGGGCACCTCAAGCAGTGAAGCGATGCAGGCAGTAAAGCAATTCCCGTGCGGGAAGCCCAAAACGGTTTGATCGATTGGTTTCATATCAGGTTCATCCTTATTTGCCCCTCGGCCAGGTCGAGCAACTGCTGCCACGAAATGAGCTTCTCTTTCCGGCGACGGCCTCGGCGGACGTGCAGGCCGTCGCGCCGGTCCAGCGCAAAGCGGACGGTGGAACCGTCGACGCGCTTGATAATCCCGCGTGCTTTACGCCGTGCCATTTTCGTTCCGGGGGGGGTATTCGGAGTTGAAGAGTTCACGAGTTGAGGAGTTACTCTTCTGAAACACTAAAGGAGTGCCCACCGTAAAAGCCCGATCCTGAGAGCGTGTATCGCTTACCATCATGCGTGAACTGCTGCCACCAATCCCATTGCCAGCCATTGGTTGAAAAGCCAGCATTGCTGCCAGTTTCTTCATCCTTAGACGCATCCTTTTCCATGCCGTTGAGAGACTCGACGGCGGCAATAATTGCGCCCGCTGGATGATGCAGCGTTTTATCTGTCCATTCGTCGCCGGTGATAAGAACGCGTGCGATATTGGGAAGCAAAAAATCCAGTTCTTTTTTGGTCAGTTTGGTTTTCATAATTGGGAATTGTAGAAGGCGATTTGTTCACCGATGCCCATGCCGAAGACGGGATGTTCGATGGTCACGCACGACCACGACCACAAAGCCAGCCGGATCGGCGTGACGTAATCCGCTCCGGCATGCACCTCCAAAACCATTGGGGAACACTCGAACGCCGATGTAAACTGGTCTCTAAATTTGTCCGCCCATCGCGTGAAGGCGTGGCGCTGTGTCGGCATCGTTTTATTGTAGGGAGCAATCACCTTCTCAGGAACGAGCAGGCCATGCAGCGCCGAGACGATCAGCCAAGGATGGCCGGAGCGCTCGGCATACTGACGACGTGCCACGAATAGATGGCCCACATACAAATCTTTGGCCGCGCTGGATTCCGCCAGTTTGACTTTGCCACAGCCTATGAGGATGATTCGATTCATGCTGTAAAGAGTTCGCTGTGGCTCCATCGTTCCCTTGGCACATGGCAGGCTTCTCGCTCTAAACGAGCGATTCGAAAAACGATCCTTCGGAAAGTTTCAAGCTGGTTAAATTTGCGGCTGATATAAGCGGGATGGCCTTCCATGATCCGCGCTTTCAGATGATTGAAACCTGCCCACGGGCTATCAAATTCCACCATCCAAAGCACCCATTCGGCGGCTTTTTCACAATGGTCCACGTCGTATAAAACGCATTCAGAGATAACCTCCCGTTGTGCGCGGAGGTAGGCCAAGCTGTTCTTTAGCTCGTCTGGTAGTTTGTCAAAAGATTCGGGGGTGTTGATCATAACTCAAAACGGTTCGTTTTCGTGGACTTCGGCGAGTTCGGGTTCCATCAGCCGAT
This sequence comes from Verrucomicrobiia bacterium, assembly GCA_036498725.1. Taxonomy (GTDB): domain Bacteria; phylum Verrucomicrobiota; class Verrucomicrobiia; order Limisphaerales; family UBA11358; genus UBA11358. The sequence goes on from DASYEY010000274.1 coordinate 4,265, forward strand.
TAACCGGCATGGGTTCAGGGTGGCTGGCGAATTCCTTTTTATATTTGCCAAGCATCCGGTTGAGCGTGATCAGCAGCTGGTCCAGCTGAGAGGGAATTTTGCGGAGCTTGCCCGCGCGCGTGAATTGGATCGGTTTCGCGGACAAATCCTCCACGTCCTTGATCTCGACGCGCGGGCTGCGGCCCTTGTTGCCGATGTCGGCGCAGAGCGACCGC
>DASYEY010000275.1:0-15266 GCA_036498725.1 Verrucomicrobiia bacterium
ATTATAACCCGGCGTGAGTCACCGGGGCGTGGCTTCAAAATCTATTTTATACGAATCCAAGGTGACCACCAGTTGGTCCCTGTTCAAACCAGACCGAATGTTTTATGACTTGGCAGTGGCCACCCCGATGGTGGTGCCCAAGCCGCCATGGCGAATGCGACGTTGACAGTAAAGCGGTCGGCGAGGGCGCCAACCGCTACGCCCGAAGACAGGCGTGCTCCCCAAGACTAAATTCAATCACTGCCACGGCGGACAAGTTTTGCCTGGCTCACCGGAAACGCGCGACGACAGCTAAGATGAGGGCGTTTCCACCGTCCTTTCAGGACGGAAAAATATTTTGATGACAGCTATCAGCCACTTCGTAGCTGGCTAATATCCGGTTGTGCCTTCGGCACGAATATCATTTGATAGGGAAGAAGAGTTTGGGTTAAACACCTAAAAACTGGCTACAGTTTTTCTTGAACCGACTTAACCATCCGCCGGGCGGCATGGTGCCGCACCGATGCACGATGTATTTGGCTCCAGCGTGGGGAAAACGGATTCATTTGTGGCTGTCAGTTGAAAGCCGCCATGGCGTAAATTGGCGTGCAAAATTGGTGCTTGGAATTTTTATGGGTTTCGCACAAGTTTGCTGAAGATGTTCAAGGGGTTAAATATTGCGGTGTTGCTGGCCATGACTGGCTTGGCGCATGGGCAATCTCATTTAACTGTGCAAACTAACGACTACAGCTCTTTTATCGGGCGCGAAACGTTTACAGATTTTGCCCGGTCGCCCGGCACCAATGGTGAAGTGGTCTGGCTTTCGCCGGCGATCAAGGTGCCGATCCCGTGGAACGCCCTCATCGTTTCTTGGAATGTGACGGCGCCGATCGGCAGCTACCTGAAGGTGGACGCCCGCGCAACCAACCCCAGCCATGCGACTAAATTTTATTCGCTGGGACATTGGACGCTGGATAATCAGGCCTTCCCCCGCGCCAGTATCAGCGGGCAAAAGGATGACGATGGCGATGTGGCGGTGGATACGCTGAATCTGAATCAATTAACCGACACGGTACAGATCCGCCTGACGTTTGGCGGCACGAATGGCGCCTTGCCGACATTGAAGTTTCTCGGTCTCTCCTTCAGCAACACCAAGATCACGCCGGCCATTCTGCCACCCAACCACGCCGCCTGGGGCAAGATCATTCCAACGATTGAACGTTCCCAGCAGTCTTACGAAGGTGGCAACGGCTGGTGCAGTCCGACTTCCGTTTCCATGGCATTGGCCCGTTGGGGCACAACGGCGCATCGCGACGAGTGGAACTTGGACGCGCCGGAAGTAGCGGCCGGCGTGCGCGACAACAATTTTAAAAAAGCAACCGGCAATTGGTCATTCAACACCGCCTTCGCCGGCAGTCTGCCCGGCATGCGTTCTTACGTGACGCGCTTGAACGATATTTCGGAGTTGGAAGATTGGATTGCCGCGGGCATTCCGGTCATCATTTCCGCGCGTTGGGATTTATTGCAAGACGGACGTCCGGACGATTTCAATGGTCATCTGACCGTCTGCCACGGCTTCACGGAAAACGGTGATCTGGTCATCAACGATCCGTGGACGGACCTCAAAGTGGAGCGCGTGCAGCACATTTACAAACGCGCGAATGTCATTCGCGCGTGGGCCACTTCACACAACACAGTCTATCTCGTTTTCCCTGAAAATACAAAACTGCCCGCCGACCGCTTCGGACATTGGTGATTTAACTTTATGAACATACGGACAAAATCAAACCTTCCTACTTTATTGACCTGGGCCACCGCCGCCTTGATCGGCGCTGGCAACGGCCTGGCGCTCGCCGCCGGGAACAGTCCGAGTCAATTTATCGGGCTCGATGATTTTTCCAATTTCACCCGTTCACAAAGTACCAATGCCACAGCGGGTGTGGAAACGGTCCTGCTTTCGCCCGTCATCCAATCGGCGCTGGATTGGAATGAACTGATTGTTTCCTGGAATACCGAGGCACCGCCGGGAACGTTTGTAAAAGTCGAAGCCAGCGCAGTGTTGCCAACCCACAAAACAACATTTTACACGCTTGGCTTATGGTCACCGGATAACACGCTTTTTCCCCGGACCAGCGTCCACGGACAACTGGACAACGACGGCAAAGTGGACACCGATACGTTGATCTTAAAAAACCTGTCGCACGCAGTGCAGATCCGCATCACGCTCGGCGGCACCAATACCATCCCGGAAAAATTGAAATTCATCGGTTTATCATTCTGCAACACCCATGCACCCCTGCCGGAACTTGCGCCTAACCAGGCCGCGTGGGGCATGATCATCCCGACACCCGAACGTTCGCAGAATAATTATCCACAGGAAAAAGGCTGGTGCAGCGCCACCTCCGTCTCGATGGATCTGGCACGTTGGGCGGAAATTTTGCATCGTCCGGAAATGAACCTGGATGTGCCAGAAGTGGCTGATAAAGTCCTCGATCAAGCCTTTGGCACCGGCAACTGGCCGTTCAACACCGCGTTCGCCGGCAGTTTTCCCGGCATGCGAAGTTACGTCAGCCGGTTTGATGGCATGACGGAATTGGAAGACTGGGTCACCAATGGTATTCCCGTCGTCATTTCAGCACGCTGGAACTTGCTCAAACCCGGACGTAAAGACACCGGGAACGGCCATTTGATTGTCTGCATTGGTTTCACCAAGGATGGCGATGTGGTCATCAACGACCCCGCCACCCACATGGACCGTGGCGAATCCGTCCGGCATATCTATAAACGCGCGGACGTGATAAAATCCTGGGAGACATCGCACAACACAGTTTATCTGATCTATCCCGTGGGCGCGAAGCTGCCGGAAGACCGCTACGGCCATTGGTGAGGCCATTTATAGCCTCCTGCTCATCCTCGGCCTCATCCTCATCCTCGCCGGTTGCTAAAATTTGAGGGCGAGGACGAGGACAACGATGAGGACGATTTGGTGGCAGTATTATTTTTGCCAGCTTTGGCAATGATGAATTACCCGAATGATTGGAAATTGCCTGACGATGGACTTGTTTTTCGGCGTTCTCAGCGTAACTTTTGGGCATGAAACAAGACGTGGTCAAAGTGGACATCCGCGGGATTCTACCGGCGAACAACAGTTGCGCGTTGTTCATCGGCAATGACCAGAAAGTATTCGTCATCCAGGTTGACCCGCAGATGGGCAAAGTGATCGCTGAATTTTTGCGTGACGTGCCCAAGGAACGCCCGCTGACGCACGATCTTATCAACCGGATTTTCCTCGGCTTTGGCATCAGTGTGGAACGGGTCATCATCACCGACCTGAAAAACTCCACCTACTTCGCCCGCCTGATCTTGCTACAGCAAAACGAACTGCACACCGAGCGAAAGATCGTGGAACTGGATGCCCGCCCCAGTGATTGCCTGGCATTGGCCGCCGCTCAAAAGAAAGCCATCTACGTCACCACCGCTTTATTTGAGCAGGTTGAGGACATGAGTTCCGTGCTGGAAAAGATGAACGAATCCGGCAACGAGGACGAATAACATGGCGGCAACCAAATCCAATCCCCTCGCGCTCATCTGTGGCGATGACGATTTCGCCGTCAAACAGCGGGCGAAGCAACTGTACCAGCAATGGTCAGCCGAACTGGGCGGCATGGACCATGAAATCATCGAAGCCACGGCGAACAACAGCGGTGATGCCTTGAAGGCCATCGGCAAGCTGCGGGAAAGCCTGCAAACCCTGCCCTTCTTCGGCAGTGGCAAAGCCGTCTGGCTGCGCGATTGTAATTTTTTGGGAGAAGAACGCGCGGCCTCCGCTGCGGCCGTGACTGAAACCTTGGCTGAACTGGCCGATGAACTGAAAAGTTTCACGTGGCAAAATGTCCGCCTGCTCATCAGCGCCGGCAAGGTGGACAAACGCAAATCATTTTTCAAAACGCTCGATAAACTTGGCACCGTCGAAGTCTTCTCGGCGTGGTCGGTGGATGACAAGGACTGGGCCAGCCGGGCTGAACTGGCCGCCCGCACTGCCTTTCGCCAGCAACAAAAAGAGATTTCCGAGGAAGCCCTGGCGGAACTGGTCAACCGTGTCGGCCCAAATGCCCGGCAGTTGGATAACGAGGTGGAAAAACTCGGCCTGTTCACCGGTGAACGCAAAAAAATTGAATTCGCCGATGTCGCCGCCATCTGTTCGCGCAATAAAACTGCGCGCGCCTTTGCGTTGGGCGATGCGCTGGGTGACCGCGACCTGCCACGCTTGCTAAAACGATTGGATGAGGAATTGTGGGAGACGAAGTTTGATAAAGATAAATCCGAGATCGGGCTGCTTTACGGCCTGATCAGCAAAGTCCGGGCGTTGATCTTTCTCAAAGAGATGTTGAATGAGGGATGGATCAAGCAGACGAGTGATTATAGCCAGTTCAAGTCGCAACTCGAACGTGTGCCGGCGGATAAATTGCCGACCGACCGGAAGTTCAACCCGCTGGCGTTGAATCCTTATGTGCTTTACAAAGCACTGTCGCAGGCGAAAAAATATACCTCGTCCGAACTGGTCCGGGCCATGGATTTGCTGCTACGCTGCAACCAGCGGCTGGTTTCGAGCAGTTTGGATGATGCGCTGGTATTGCAGCAGGTTTTGGTGCAGATTGTATCACCGGCGGCGACGGTTTAAAATTTTTAGAAGGAACAATATGGCCTCGGCTAATGTGTCAGTTTGTGTGGACAAGAATGTCGCCTATATCCGTATTGGCGGCCGCGCCAACTTTGCGTCCAGCCCGGATTTCAAGACATTGCTGGATCGTCTGGTCCAGAAAGGTTATGCGCACTTCGTCATTGAATTAAGAAAATGCGCCTTGATGGATAGCACCTTTCTCGGCGTGCTGGCGGGCTTCGGGATAAAATTAAACTCCAACGGCGCGATCACCGGCCGCAGCATTGAATTATTAAACGCGACCGACCGGGTGAAGGAATTACTGGAAAACCTCGGTGCGGTGGAATTATTCAAGTTGACCACCGGCGAATTGAACCTGCCAAGCGATGTCACCGATTGCGGCGAACCGGAGTCCATCAATCCCACGCACGAACAGATCGCCCGAACCAGCCTGGACGCCCACCAGACACTGATGGCGATGAATCCCGAAAATATCGCCCGCTTCAAAGACGTTGTCCAGTTCCTCGCCGAAGACCTTCAGAACATCGAAAAATCTCCCAATTAAAATACATCAACTAAATGATGTATTTATCCTCGTGGTGATCCGCCGCTACGGATTTGCCAGCCAGTAAAACGGTTGAGCGTAAGCGCTTTATTTTGCAGCGCAGCGACATCCGTTGTAATTTTCGTCCCGATGTTTCGGGTGATCTTTCATTTGGACATGGACGCGTTTTACGCCTCCGTGGAGCAGCGCGATAATCCAGAGTTGCGCGGCCATCCGGTGATTGTCGGCGCCCCACCTGATCAACGTGGCGTCGTGTGCGCCGCCAGCTACGAAGCCCGGAAATTTGGCGTGCGCTCAGCCATGCCCAGCGCGACCGCCGGCCGGCTTTGTCCCAAGGGCGTTTTCGTGCGACCGCGCATGGATCATTACCGCCAGGAATCTCAGCACATCATGCGATTGATCGCCGAAATTGGCGCCATTGTCGAGCCCGTGTCCATTGACGAAGCCTATCTCGATCTCTCGGCCATCGTGCAGGCGGAAAATGCCGATGCTGCCCTGTTAAAAGCTGTCCCGTTGGCCCGCCAATTGAAACAGCAAATCCAGACCGAACGGCAATTGACCGCCACAATCGGCGTGGCGACCAATAAATTACTGGCCAAAATTGCCAGTGATTTTCAGAAACCCGATGGATTAACCATCATCTCCGAACAGGAAAAGGTGTCGTTCCTACGCCCGATGCCGGTGCGGGCATTGTATGGGGTCGGCAAGGTCACCGAATCAACCTTGCAAGGCGTCGGCATCCAGACGATTGGCGATTTACAGGATTATCGCGGCGACCTGCGCGCCCTCGTCGGCTCCTTCGGTCCCAAACTAAAGCAGTTCGCATTGGGTGAGGATGATCGCCCGTTGGAAATCGGCGACGAAATCAAAAGCATCAGCGGTGAGGAAACCTTCTTAAAAGACACGGAGGATCGAAAAATATTACGGCGCTGCCTCAAGGAACAAGCTGCGGACATCTCCGGCCGGCTCAAACACCGCCGGCTGGGCGCGCACACCGTTCAAGTCAAAGTACGCTACAGTGATTTCACCACGCTCACACGCCAGATTTCCCTTGAAGAACCGATTACCGAAGCGCCTGACATCTATCGCCTAGGTTGCTTTCTGTTGGGTCGAAACAACCTGGTCTCGCGTCCGCTGCGTTTGCTGGGGTTGGGCGTCAGCGGCTTGCGCGAACCCAGCGAACGCCAGTTGCCCCTGCTCTGAATCGTAGCGGTGCTTTTGGCGTGGTATTTTCTTTTCTTTGAGGGATAAAGTTTTAATCTCACCGCATTGCCGACCGGGAACTTAAGGACTGGATCAACGGGAAGGCAGAATGGTTTAACGCGGGTCTGAAAATAGAACTGAGGTTAAATCGCCCTCGTGCTCACCGTCATTCTCGTCCTCGCCGGCAGAGGGAAAATTCGAGGATGAGGACGAGGACGACGATGAGGATGAAGAACAACCGGGAACATCACCGAAGCTTGACGAATTGAAATCATTTTGGGGCACATGAAAATTCACTATTCTCTTCGCCGTAAAGTCTTGTTTTGGTTTGCCGGCGTGACCCTGCTGCTCGGGGTGGCTTTCTTCTGGGGTTATCAGAATTTTCGGGAACAAATCCTTCAAAGTGCCCACCAACGCGTGGAAGACCGCGTCTTTCAAGTCCGGGAAGAATTGATGAGCGCCAACGCCCTGTATCTGGAGCTGGTACGGTCGTCAATGAATGTCCTTAAATCCAAGGGCGCAGACCTGGGAACTCCGCATATCGACGGCGAAATCAAAATCGGAAACAATGTTGTTTCCAATCTATTTTTCGGCCAGCAACCGCAGGCAAATTGGTTTGGTTTGGTGGATGAGGTCAAAAACTTGATGGGCGGGACCGCCACCATCTTTGCCAAAAGCGGCGATAAATTTGTCCGCGTTTGCACCAACGTCCAACGCGATGACGGCTCGCGGGCGGTCGGGACGATTTTAGATCCGACCGGCAAAGCCATTGCCGCCATTCGCAAGGGCACGGCGTTCTATGGCGTCGTGGATATTCTCGGGCATCCGTATTTTACTGGCTACGAACCGATCCGGAATCAACAGGGTGAAGTCATTGGCATCTGGTATGTCGGCTATTTGATTGACACGTTCCCGCGTTTGGGTACGGGCATTCAAAAAACCAAGATCTTGACCCATGGTTATCTCGCGCTCCTCGATGCCAAACATCAAGCGATCTTTCATTCCGATCAGGTGGACAATGCGCAAGTCCAGGAAGCCATCACGCACTGGGAAAAATTATCGCACCCTGATACCTGGCAGGAAGACGCGTGGCGGGTGAAAGTCACGCCGTTCGTGGATTGGGATTTTGTGATCGTGGCGGCGACCTACATGCCAGACGTTGTGCACCTGACGTGGATGAGCATGGTGGAAGTGTTCGGATTGATGACGTTGGTGGTCATCTTCGTATTGCTGCTTTCGTATAGTTTTGCCCAACGCTTGTCGGCTTCGTTTATTCGCACGGAAGAATTGCAATCAGAAGCCATCACGGCCCGGGAGGTAGCGGAACAGGCCAAGGAAGAAGCCGAAACCGCCAACCGCACCAAGAGCGCCTTCCTCGCCAACATGAGCCATGAATTGCGCACGCCGATGAACGCCATTCTCGGTTACAGCGAGATGCTCAAGGAAGATGCGGAAGATAAAGGCCAGGAAGATTTCATTCCCGACCTGATGAAAATCAATTCCGCCGGCAAACATCTGCTCGCGCTCATCAACGACATTCTTGACCTCTCCAAAATTGAAGCCGGCAAGATGACAATTTATGCCGAAACCTTTGATGTCGGCAACATGGTCAAAGAAGTGGCCGCCACAATCCATCCCCTGGTGGAGAAAAATAAAAACCAGCTGGAAATCATCGCCGGTAACGACCTTGGCACCATCCACACTGACCTGACCAAAGTGCGGCAGACCTTGTTCAACCTGTTGAGTAATGCCAGCAAATTCACCGAACAAGGCGCCATCAAGCTGGAGATCGTACGATATAAAAAAGACGGCGTGGACTGGTTGAAGCTTGCCGTGACGGATAGCGGCATCGGCATGACGCCGGAACAATTGGGTCGCCTGTTCCAATCGTTCGCCCAGGCGGACGCTTCCACCACGCGCAAATACGGCGGCACCGGCCTCGGCCTCGCCATCAGCAAAAAATTCTGCCAAATGCTGGGCGGCGACATCACTGTGACCAGTGAACCCGGCAAAGGTTCGACTTTTACTGTCACCCTGCCCGCCGTCGCCCCCGAAGTCAAACCGGAGGCTGATCCAGTCGAAACCACCAAAGTTTCCCTCGACGAATCCGGTAACAAACCGTTGGTGCTGGTGATTGACGATGACAAAAATGTGCTGGAATTGATGGAACGGTTTTTGCACAAGGAAGGTTTTGCCGTGCGCACCGCCAATAACGGCAAGGACGGTATCGCCCTGGCAAAAAAACTGAAGCCGGTGGCGATCACACTGGATGTCATGATGCCGGGCATGGACGGCTGGTCGGTGATTACCGCCTTGAAAGCGGATTCGGCCACCACGGAAATCCCCGTCATCCTGGTCACAATCACTAACAACAAGGAAATGGGGTTTGCCCTGGGCGCCACGGACTATTTGACCAAGCCGGTGGATTGGAAACGGCTGGCCGCCTTGGTACGGCGGGTTTGTCCGACCACCATCACGCAACCGGTGCTCGTGGTGGAAGACGATACGGCCACCCGCGAAATGCTCATGCGCAACCTCGAGAAGGAAGGCTGGCACACAACCCTCGCCGAAAATGGCGTCGTTGCTTTGCAGAAAGTCGCCGAGGCACGCCCCTCGTTGATCTTGCTCGACCTGATGATGCCGGAGATGGATGGATTTGAATTTTTGAACCGGTTGCGCCAGAATCCCGATTGGGAAAACATTCCGGTCATCGTTTTGACCGCGAAAGATTTGACCGCGGAAGATCGCGCGCGCTTGAATGGCAAGGTGCAAGACACGTTGCAAAAGGGAAATTACACGCGAGACCAGCTATTACGCGAGATGCGGGCGCGCATTGGTCGCTAATAAATTTAATGACGAAGGGTTGGCGTTCAATAAAATCAATATTGGCTTATGGCAAAAATTCTGCTGGTGGAAGATAACGAAATGAACCGCGACATGTTGTCGCGCCGTTTGGAACGCAAGGGCTTCCAGATCGTCATGGCAGTGGACGGCGGCCAGGGTGTGGCGATGGCCCAATCCGAAGCGCCGGATTTGATCTTGATGGATATCAGCCTGCCGGTGCTCGATGGCTGGGAAGCCACGCGCCAATTAAAGGCCGCAGACGCGACCAAGGCCATTCCCATCATCGGCCTGACCGCCCACGCGATGGCCGGTGACCGCGAGAAATGTCTCGCTGCCGGGTGCGATGATTACGATACCAAGCCTGTCGAGCTGCCCCGTTTACTTGAGAAGATCGAAGCCCAATTACAAAAGCGAAATTCACCGTGAGCAATTTCATCCCCGCCGAACCAGCGCCGGCCACCGGCAGTGAAACGCGTGATAACCATGCGCATTTGCGGCATGAATTGCGCACGCCGCTGAACCAGATCATCGGTTACACCGAAATGTTGCAGGAAGATGCCGAAGCCAAAGGCCAGCCGGACTTTCTCCCGGATCTGAAAAAAATTCACCAAGCAGCGCAAACTCTTCTGGGCACGATCAATACCCATCTCACGCCGCAAACGCCCAAGGGCGACACCTCAATTTTTCTGGCTGACTTGCCGGAAAAACTGGATGGCGAAACGATTTTCATCACCAAAATCCGCAAGGCGAAGGAAGAAGCCACCACGGCGAAGATCACCGGCAGTTTGCTCGTGGTGGATGACAATGAAGCCAATCGTGACATGTTGTCGCGCCGGCTGCAAAAGGAAGGCTTCAAAGTTACCCTCGCCAATGACGGGCGCGAAGTGCTGCAACGGTTGCGCCATGAAACGTATGATCTGGTATTGCTCGACATCATGATGCCGGAAGTGGACGGCTACACGACGTTGCAGATCATCAAGGCGGATGCGCGCATCCGGCATATTCCCGTCATCATGATCTCAGCGTTGGATGAGATGGAAGCCGTGGTACGCTGCATCGAAGCCGGCGCGGAAGATTATCTGCCGAAGCCGTTCGACCCGACGCTGCTGCATGCGCGCATCGGCGCGTGCCTGGAAAAAAAATATCTGCGCGATCAGGAACAGAAAACCCACGCCGCGCTCGTGGAAAGCCAGAAGCATCTGGCCACGGAATTATCCGAAGCCGCGCAATATGTCCGTTCGCTGCTGCCGCAGCCGCTGGATAACGAACTGAAATCCGACTGGCGTTTCGTGCCGTCCACCGAACTCGGCGGCGACGCCTTTGGCTATCACTGGCTGGATGAAAATCATTTCGCGCTCTACCTCCTGGATGTTTGTGGCCACGGTGTCGGGGCGGCGTTGTTGTCCATTTCCGTGATCAACGTGTTGCGTTCGCAAAGCTTGTCGCAAACTGATTTCCGTGAACCATCCCAAGTGCTGCGCGCGTTGAACGAGGCTTTCCCGATGGAAAACCAGAACAACATGTATTTCACGATCTGGTATGGCGTGTTCGACAAACGCACGCGCGAGCTGAACTATGCCAGCGGCGGCCATCCGCCAGCAGTGTTGACGCGGGAAGGCACCGCATTACAGATGCTCGGCACGAATGGCGTGGTCATCGGCAGCTTGCCCGGCATGGAATTTCCCTCAGCGCGTTGCGTCATTCCCGCCGGGAGCAAGCTGTTCATCTTCAGCGATGGCGCCTATGAATTACAAAAACCCGACGGCGGCATGTTGCAACTGGAAGAGTTCGCGGAGTTTCTCGGCAATGCCCCGGGGCTGGACCATGTCGTAACCTTTGCCCAAACCGTGCAGGGCAAAAAAGAATTTGTGGACGATTTCTCGCTCTTTCACGTCATTTTTTAAATGCCAGCGAACACCATTGTCATTCGGAACTCCTTCGCCGAGCTTGCGCGCTTGAATCGTGAAGTGGGGGAATTGCTGGCTGCGGTTAATGCCTCTCCCGCCATCGTCAACCTCGCCGAGCTGGTGCTGGAAGAGATCGTGACGAACGTCATCAAATACGGTTTTACGGACGGCGCGGAACATCCGATCGAAATCGGCGTGGAAGCGGATGCGTCCGGGATGACCCTGTCGGTGATTGATACGGGTCGTGAATTTAATCCCCTTTCCCTGCCCGACCCCGACATCAACGCGCCGATCGAAGAACGCGAAATCGGCGGCCTGGGGGTGATGATGGTGCGCACCATGATGGATAGCGTGGAATACCGGCGTGAAGGCGATAAAAATATTTTTTTGATGCGGAAAAAGTTTGGTGATGAAACCGCCACCCCCTGACCAGCGTCCAAGGACTGGCACAGCAAAATGGCTTTGATGATGACTCAAGATTTTAATTGATATGATGCAAGTGGAAGAAAAACAACATGGTGAATGGACGGTTCTGGCGCTTACCGGAAAAATTTCAACCGAGACCGCCCCGGAATTTCAGACCCGCCTGCTGGCGGTGATCGAGCGTGGCGCACCCAAGCTGGCCGTGGACTTGGGCGGTGTGGATTACATCAGCAGCATCGGCATCCGGGTGGTGATGCTGGGCTTGAAAGGCCAGCGGGCGAAAAAGGGCGAATTAGTTTTCTGCCGGCCCAACGACAGCCTGCAGATGCTTTTCAAGATCACCGGCTTGACCGGACTGGTAAAAATCCTGCCGGAGTTGCCCGCCTGATTCACTTTTCAGCCGGCGGCTGCGGCAGCAATCGGCCATAACGCCGCAACAGCCAGACAGCGCGCTCAAACAAGGTCGTGACGCTCATCAAGGTCTGCTGGCTGCCGTGGCTCAAAAATTTTTCGTCGGTCAGCAACGAGCGGCGGATCTGCTCCATCATGTCCCCCCGGTCGGCGGTCAATTCCAGCAGCATCTGGCAATTCTCCGCATCGGGATTTTCGGCCGCATCGTAGGCCGTCATCAGGATGAGGTGCAGGGCCTCGGCCAGTTGCCGGTTGAACATCGCCAGTTTTTCCGGCTGGTGACTGGCGCGCATCATCGCGGAAACGATTTCGTCCAGCGTCTCCGCCACGGCCGTGATGACTTCCGTGCGGTTCTGGAGATTGAGGGAACGTTCCAGTGACTCGCGCGCCTGGCGTTGGTCCATCAAATCCGTCATGAACAACGTCACCTTGCCGCCCACCGCCGTCACCGCTGCCCGTAATTGCGGGGCGCTCATGGTCATTTTGCCGACCGCCTCTTCCCGCACGGCGTCGAGAAATTCCGGCAGATGCTGCAGGAGGCGCAATTGCTCCTTTTCCACCAGGTCCAGCGCGGTCGCCGGCTCTTCGAGCGCCTGGTCATAAATGAATTGCGGCCGCGTCAACTCTTCCTCGGCGGTGGCGGGAGAAAGCCGTTCGAGCAAACGCTGGACCGGTCCCATGGCCAGGGTGACGACCGTGGCGGCGGCCAGTTGGAAGACCAGGTACACATAGGCCATCTGCTGGCCAAAGTCGTCGGACAAATGTGTGATCAGGTTATGCATCAACGGGAAATGCAGGTGCAATTCGATATAAAACAACGGCACCAGCACCAGCGCGCCCCCCACCTTGAAGACGGCTTGAAAAATGGCCAGTTGCTTGGGTGTGCCTTTCAGGTTGGAAGCCATGAATGTGGTGCTCAGGCCGGAACCCAGATTGGAACCGTAAATGATCATGATGGTCTGGTCCATGCCCAGCAAGCCGACCTTGGCCATGGCAATGGCGATCACGGAAATCGTGGTGGAAGATTGCGCAATGAAGGTGAAAAATCCGCCGATGACAAACGCCAGCAGGTAGGAAGATTTCGTATAAGCCAGAAAACGCGTGAACCATTCAATCTGGTTGAGCGGCGCCGCCCCGGTCTTGATCAAGATCAATCCCAGGAACAACAAGCCCAATCCCAGCAACGCGTTGATGACATTGCGAAAACGGTTGGACCGGTCGAGGTTAAAATAAAATCCCGCGCCGATGATGCCGAGCAAGTATAAGGCAGCCAGGTGAATATCCAGTGCCGCCAGCACCACCAGCAGAGAATTCCCCACATTCGACCAGGTGACGATGGCCATGGCCTTGCGGACGGTGATCAACCGGCTGGAAACCAGGCTGGTCATGATGAAGGTCACCGCCGTGGTGCTTTGGATCAAACCGCCAGCCACCAGACCGGAGAAAAAAACCAGGACGGGATGCTGGGTGAACCGGTTCACCAGATTGCGAAAACTCCGGCCGGCCATCTGCTTCATGTGCTCGCTGATGAGCTTGATGCCGATGAAGAAAAGGCCCAATCCAGCGAGCAGGTTTGCGAGAATCTCCCTGGGCATAATCGGTTACGTCAGGTACGTCAGGAAAATCATTCGCGGGACAACGCCACAAAGGCGAAGCCCAGGAGAAACAGGATGATGACCACGCCGGCCACCGTGCCGCCAATGGAGACGCGGCGCATGATCTCATAATGCGCCTGGGTGCGGACCGAAACTTTTTTGGGAAAATCGTTGGCCTGTGCCTGAATCTGGTTGACGATCTCATCCATCTGGCTGGTTGGTGCACGGTCAATGCCCCGGACTTTTTTATCCACTAGTTGCGCCGTGGAGAAATCCCCAGTCTGATAGGCTTTCAGCGCTTCCCGATATTGCAGTCCCAATTGGACATGCGTCTGGTGAACCTGCTCGATGTCGGGAATGGTGAATTGCAATTCCTTCACCAGCCCGGCCAGGGAAACCAAGTCGGCATCCACGGCACGCTCTTCCTGGGTGAAGGCATCCTGATAGTGGGCAAATTCTTTCGGATCCGAGCCGCGCAACAGGATATCTTTCCACTCCTGCACTTGTTTCTTTAAATGTACCTGCGCGCTTTGGGCGGTTTCCAGGGCTTGATTGATCTGGCCAAACGTCCGTAGATCGGCCTGATTAGTTTCATTCGTATCGTTTAAGGCAAACAGGCCGATGACGCCGTTCAAGATCAGGATCACGGCCAGCAGGCCGCCAAAGATGAGCAGATTTTTTTTACGGTTAACCTGGCGGGCAAATTGGTCGGCGGCTGGCATAATTTTTATTGGAATTTTCCCTGCGGTTCAGACCTCATCGTCTGCCAACGGCTCAGACGCGGATACTTTAGCCATAACCGCCCGAACGCCAATAAAAAAACGTGGGAAAATTCGTGCAAAATAATTTCTCTCAGCTAAAGTCCCGGAGATACAAATCGGGGTTTCTAAATAAGGTTTCCTGAACACTCATCTGCACTGTGTTGTCTATTTTTAAACGGCTATTTTTGGGACTTTTTTTAATCGCGCTCGCAGCCTTTGTGCTGCTGGCATCAGATTTCCATTCCCGCAAATCCAATCGCGCCGCCGATGCGCCCGCCGCCCAGAAAATTTTCAAGGTCGCCATCTTGCAATACTCTTCGCAGATGACTTTGGAAGAAGGGGTCAAAGGCATGGTGGATGCAATGGCGGAACATGGTTTTGTTGACGGCGAAAATCTCCGCATCCAGCATTATAACGCCGAAGCCGACCTGCCGACCGTTAATACCATCGCCAAGGAAATCACCGATGGCCGCTTTGACTTGATCCTCACCGTGAGCACGCCGGCGTTACAGGCGGTGGCTAATGCCAACAAAACCGGCAAAACCAAACATGTGTTCGGACTCGTGTCTGATCCTTATGGCACAGGTGTGGGAATCAATCGCACCAATCACATGGATCACCCGGCTTGGATGGCCGGCTTCGGCACCATGCAACCGGTGGTGCATAGCTTCGAGATCGCCCGGCAAATGCGGCCGGAATTAAAATCGGTCGGCGTCATTTGGAATGCGGCGGAAGCCAACTCACTGGCCACGGTCGTCGTCGCCCGCCAATTCTGCAAAGATCACGGCATTGAACTGCTCGAAGTAACGGTGGACAACAGTTCGGGGGTTTTTGAAGCCGCCAATTCACTCGTCGCCCGGGGTGCCGAGGCCCTTTGGATCGGCGGCGACAATACGGTTCTCGCCGCGGCGGATTCAG